>CALFYQ010000211.1 GCA_937952085.1 uncultured Paracoccaceae bacterium
GCGATCTCGACAAGGTGAAGCGCGTCGTGAAGCTCCTCGGCCTCGTCAACTCGACGGCCGACTTCCCGGATCATCCGAAGGTCGTCAACGGCTGCTCGGACCTTCTGGTCGAGGTCTTCGGCGACAAGGGCCGGCACGCGCGCTCCGCGTTCGGCGTCGCCAACCTGCCCTTCGGCTGCGCCGTCGAGATCGAGGCCATCGTCGAAGTCGAATGACGCCGGCCCTGCCCCGCGCCTTCCTCGAGCGGCCGCTGGCCCATCGGGGCCTGCACGACCGGGCGAAAGGCGTGATCGAGAACAGCCGCGCGGCCGCCGAGGCCGCGATCGTCGGGGGCTACGGGATCGAGCTCGATCTCCAGCTCTCGGCGGATGGCGAGGCGATGGTCTTCCATGACGACGAGCTCTTCCGCCTCACCGGCGCGAAAGGCCCGGTCGGCGCGCGTACGGCCGGCGAGCTTGGCGCGCTGACGTTGACGGGCGGCGGCGAACACCCGCCGACCCTCCCCGAGTTCCTTTCCCTCGTCGCCGGCCGCGCGCCGCTTCTGGTCGAGATCAAGGATCAGTCGGGCGACATGGGCGAGACCAATGGCCACCTGGAGGCCCGCGCCGCAGAGCTTCTCCTCGCCTATGAGGGCCCGGTTGCGGTGATGTCCTTCAATCCGCATTCCGTCGCCCGGATGCGGGACCTTGCGCCCGCCCTGCCCCGCGGCCGCACCACATGCGGCTGGCCCGCGAAGGAGTGGCCGGGCCTCGCCGCCGAACGCCGCGCCGCGCTCGCCCGCCTCGACGACCTTGAAACCCTCGGCTGCAGCTTCATCTCGCATCAGCGAACGGATCTCGGCTCGGATGAGGTGGCGCGGGTGAAGGCGAAGGGGCTGCCGGTGCTCTGCTGGACGACCCGCTCCGCGGAGCAGGAGCGGGAGGCGCGGCGCGTGGCGGACAACGTCACCTTCGAGGGCTACCGCGCGTGAGCGAGGAGCCGATCTTCTCCATCGATGTGAGGGAGGGGATCGACGCGATCGCCGCCACGGACTGGGATCGCTGCGCCGCCCCAGAGACCGCCGATGACGGCCGGCCCCTCGATCCGTTCACAACCCACCGGTTCCTGAAGGCGCTGGAGGATTCCGGCTCGGTCGGCGGCCGCTCCGGCTGGCTGCCGCGCCATCTCGCCGCCCGTGCGCCGGACGGGCGGCTCGCCGGCGTGATGCCGCTCTACGGCAAGACGCACAGCCAAGGCGAATACGTCTTCGACCACAACTGGGCGCATGCGTTCGAACATGCGGGCGGCGACTATTACCCGAAGCTCCAGGGCGCGGTGCCCTTCACCCCCGCCACCGGCCGGCGCCTCCTTACCGCGCCCGACGCGCCGGCGGACGCCGACCTTGCGCTCCTGCAGGGCGCGATCCGCCTCGCCGAGACAAACGGCCTCTCCTCTGTCCACATCACCTTCTGCACCGAGGCGGAATGGCGGCGCGGCGGCGAATTCGGGATGCTGCGGCGGCAGGATCAGCAGTTCCACTGGGAAAGCCGCGGCTATTCCAGCTTCGAGGATTTCCTCGCCGATCTTTCTTCGGACAAACGGAAGAACCTGCGGAAGGAACGGAAACGCGCCGTCGAGGCGGGAATCCGCATTCACCGCCTCACCGGCGAGGCCTTGCTGCCGGAGCACTGGGATGCGTTCTGGCGCTTCTACCAGGACACCGGCGGCCGGAAATGGGGCCGCCCCTATCTCACCCGGAAATTCTTCACGCTGGTGCAGGAGCGGCTCCGCGACGACGCGCTCCTCGTCATGTGCGAACGCGACGGGCGCTGGATCGCCGGCGCCCTCAACTTCATCGGGCGGGAGACGCTCTATGGCCGCTACTGGGGCTGCCTCGAAAACCACCCGTTCCTCCATTTCGAGACCTGCTACTACCAGGCGATCGACGCGGCGCTGGAACTCGGTCTGACGCGGGTCGAGGCCGGGGCGCAAGGCGCGCACAAGCTCGCGCGCGGCTATCTCCCGCAGGCGACCTATTCGCTCCACTACATCGCCAACCCGCGCTTTCGCCAGGCCGTCGCCGACTATCTCGGGCGCGAGCGGGCCGCGGTTGACGAGGAGATCGAATTCCTGCGAAGCCGGGGACCGTTCCGCAAGGGAGGCGCCGATGGCCGCGAAACTGACGGAAGCTGAGCGCGCCGCCGCGATGCCGGCGCTGAACGCCGCCTCCTGGGGCCACGACCCGGAGCGCGACGCGATCCGCAAAACCTTCCGCTTCAAGAACTTCGTCCGCGCCTGGAGCTGGATGAGCGCGGTCGCGCTCGAAGCGGAGAAGATGAACCACCATCCGGAATGGATGAACGTCTACGGCACGGTGGAGGTGACGCTCACCACCCATGACGCGAACGGGCTGACAGAGCTCGACGTCAAGCTCGCGCAGAAGATGGACGCCCTCGCGCGCGGCTGAACGCCGTGCTAGGGATCCCGGCATGAACGACCGCGCCGACAAGCATGACCGCGTGAGCCGCATGGTCCGCCTCGCCGCCCCGGCCGAAACCGTCTGGGCGGAGATCGGCGGCTTCGGCGCCATCGCAGACTGGCATCCGCTGATCGAGAGCTGCGAACTGACCGAGATCGAGGGCGAGCCCTATCGCCGGCTCACCCTTTCCGACGGCGGCTCGGTCTTCGAGCGGCTGGTCGAGGCCGGGCCGCTCCGGCTCTCCTACGAGATGGTCGAGGGGCCGCTGCCGGCGACGGACTATCGCGCCGCATTCACCTGCGTGCCCGAGCCGGCCGGCGGCTGCCATGTCTACTGGTCCGCCTATTTCGAGCCGCCCGACGGGCAGGAGCATGCGGCCGACGAGCTGGTGGGCAAGATCTTCGAGATCGGCCTCGACGCGCTCGCCGACCGCTACGGCTAACCCCGTCCACGCCGAAACACGCTATGAAACCGGCATGGAGGCGCGCTGCGTCCGAATTGCCGAATCCTAACGCGCCGCGATAGCTTCGCGGCGTCCTGCGGAGTGATCCTGATGAACAATCTCGCCCCCAATTCCTGGGAGGCCCGCGCCATGGACTATGTCATGGCCGGCTTCACCGATTTCCCGACCCTGCATGAGCGCGGGCCGGTCATCGTCACCCACGGCAAGGGCGTGCGCATCTACGACACGCATGGGCGCGACTATCTCGACGCCAATTCCGGCCTCTGGAACGTGGTCTGCGGCTGGGACGACGAGGAGATGATCGAGGCGATGGTGGCGCAGACCCGCCGCTTCCCCGCCTATCACGCCTTCTTCGGCCGGATCGCCGACACGGCGGTGGCGCTGTCCGAGAAGCTCGTCGAGGTCTCCCCCTTCGAGAAGGGCCGCGTCTTCTTCACCAACTCGGGCTCCGAAGCCAACGACACGATGGTGAAGATGCTCTGGATGATGAACCGGGTCGAAGGGAACCCGGAGCGCCGGAAGATCATCACGCGGGTCAACTCCTATCACGGCGTCACCGCGGTTTCCGCCTCGATGACGGGCAAGCCCTACAACGCCCATTTCGGCCTGCCGCTGCCGGGCTTCCTCCATGCCGACTGCCCGCACTACTGGCGGAACGCCCGCGCCGGCGAGAGCGAGGCCGCCTTCACCGCGCGCATGGCTAAGAACCTCGAAGAGCTGATCCAGCGGGAAGATCCGGCGACCATCGCCGGCTTCTTCGCCGAGCCGGTGATGGGCGCCGGCGGCGTGATCCCGCCCTCCGAGGGCTATTTCAAGGCGATCCAGCCGGTGCTGAAAAAGCACGGGATCCCGCTCATCGCCGACGAGGTGATCTGTGGCCTCGGCCGGACCGGCGCCGCCTGGGGCTCGGAGACCTATGGCATCGAGCCCGACGCCATCATCTCCTCGAAGGCGCTCACCTGCGGGTTCATGCCGCTCGGCGCGGTGATCCTCGGCGACGAGATCTCCGAGCGGATGCAGACCGCTTCGGAGAAGATCGAGGAGTTCCCGCACGGCTTCACCGCCTCGGGCCACCCGGTCGCCTGCGCGGTCGGCCTCAAGGCGATCGAGCGAATCCTCGACGGCGGCCTTCTCGCCAACGTGCAGAAGATCAGCCCCTATTTCATGAAGCGGCTGAAAGCCTTCGAAGCGCATCCGCTGATCGGCGAGGCGCGCGGCGTCGGCCTGATGGGCGCGCTCGAGATGGTTTCCGACAAGGAGACGAAGGCGCCGTGGGACGGCTCCCTCTCGGTCTCCGAGCGGGTCGCCAACGCTTCGCTCGACCAGGGCCTGATCTGCCGGCCGCTCGGCCAGGCGGTGGTGCTCTGCCCGCCCTTCATCATGGACGAGCCGCTCCTCGACGAGATGTTCGACAAGCTGGAGCGGGCGCTCGACAAGGTCGCGAAGGACCTGAAGCGATAAAGCGCACGGCCCGGCGCGTTCCGCGCGCCGGGCCGTTAAGGATTTCGTTGACAGAAGCTCCGGCCGCAGCGAACGATTTTCCAGGTTTTCGGAAAATTCTATGAGGGCGGCGATGCGTGGGGCGTTCACCGGTCTGCTTCTCTGTGCGGCGCTTCTCGGCGCCGGCGCGCCTCATGCGGCGACGCTGACGCGCCTCTCGAGCACCGGCCTCTCGATCCAGGACGGGACAAGCAACTCCATCCAGTTCGGCGCGGACACGCGCGCGACCGTCTGCATTCAGGGCGGGGTCGGCTCGATCGGCGACGGGACGAGCAACACGATCCTCTTCGGCGCGATCGGCGGCTTCTCCCTCACCGGCTCGACGCCGACACTCTTCGGCCCGGTCGGCCAGGTCGCGGATGGCACGAGCAACACGATCCTGCTCGGCGAGAGCGCGAATTTCTGCCTTCAGGGCGGCAGGCTGAGGAACATCGTCGCCGGCGCCGGAGACGGCTCCAGCAACACGATCGTCATCGGCGAGACGGCGGGGCTCGACATCTGCTTCAGCAACGTCTCGCAATCCATCACCGACGGGACGAGCAACACGATCCTGATCGGCACGAACTTCTGCACGCTCAATCTTCGGGCCGACCCCGGGGTGGAGTTCGTCACTGCGGTGAACGCCGCGGTGCCGGCGCCGCCCGCCCTTCTGCTTCTGGGCGGCGCGCTCGCGCTCCTCTACGGGCGGGGGCGGCGCGCGACCTAGCCGAGCAGGGCCTTCCGGATCATGTTGAGGCCCATCAGCAGGAAGAAGATCAGCACGGCCTTCTGAAACCGGGCGTCCGCCATCCGGCGCCGGATCCGCGCGCCGGTGGTGAACCCGAGGAAGGTCGGAACCGTCATCGCCAGCGACCAGAGCGCGACCTCCATCGTCATCAGCCCGTTCATCGCATAGCCCGCCGTCATCGGCAGCGCGCCGAGGAAGAGGAGGAGCGAGGTCGCGCGGATGAACTCCGTCTTGTCGGCCTTGATGGCGATCAGCATGATCACCAGCGGCGGCGCCCAGAGCCCGGTCAACCCGCCCATCAGCCCCGAGGCGCAGCCGAACGCGACCTGCGCCGGCAGGAGCCAGCGCGCCGGGATCGGCGGCGGCTGCTTCCAGAGATTGAGCGCGGCGAAGATGCCGATGCCGATCCCGGTGAAGAGCGTGACGGTGTCCGCCTCGAACCCTGCGGCGATGTCGGAGAAGATGTAGAGCGAGACGACCAGCGCCAGCGCATAGGGCAGATAGCGCCGGAACGTCGCGATCTGCTCGCCTTCCCGCCAAGACTGCCAGAAATTCGAGAAAAGGATCGGGATAAGGCCGAGCGCCACAGCGAGCCGCGGATCGGCGAATTGCGAGAGGATGGCGATGACGGTGGTTGGCAGGCCGATGCCGATCGCGCCCTTCACCGTTCCCGCCAGAATGAAGACGAACGGCGTGAGCCAGGCGATTGCGTCCATAGTTTCCCCCGGTTTTCGACAAGCGTTAGCGCCGGATGCGGGCTGGCGCGAGGGGGCGCGGGCGGGTATCCGCCATGCGATGAACGCCCCGCCGCCCCCGCTCGACTATCGCCCGCCCGCCGGGCCGCTCGAGGTCGTCTTCGAGGACGCGGACGCGGTGGTGTTGTTCAAGCCCTCCGGCCTCCTCTCCGTCCCCGGCAAGGGGCCTGGCATGGAGGATTGCGCCGAGGCGCGGGTGCAGGCCGCCTACCCCGGCGCGCTGACGGTCCATCGGCTGGACCTCGCCACCGAGGGCCTTCTCCTCTTCGCCCTCAATCCGCGCGCGCAGCGGATCATCTCCGGCCAGTTCGAGAAGCGGATCGTCGGGAAGGTCTACGAGGCGGAGGTCTGGGGCGCGCCCGCGGCGGAGCGCGGGCGGATCGAGGCGCCGCTCCGCTGCGACTGGCCGAACCGGCCGAAGCAGATGATCGCGCCGGACGGGCGCACTGCCATAACCGACTGGGAGGTGATCGAGCGCCTCGGCGCGACGACGCGGCTGCGGCTACGCCCGCTGACCGGGCGAAGCCATCAGCTTCGGGTTCATCTGGCCCAAGGGCTCGGCATGCCGATCCTGGGCGACCCGCTCTATGCCGAGGGAGAGGCACTCGCGGCGCGGGCGAGCCTCGCGCTTCTGGCCGCGGAACTCGCCTGGCGCCGCCCGCTGGACGGCGCCTGGGTCAGGACGGAAGCTCGACCTCGTCGATCATCCGCGCCAGTTCGTCCTTGAGCGCTTGACGTTTTCGCCGCATCGAGGCGGAGGCCGTCTCGCACATCAATTGCCCGCGCGACTCTGCGCGCAGCGTGGCGTTGTTGGCTTCGTGATATTCGTCGAACAGGCGGCGGAAAAGAGGGTTCCAGACCATCAAGAGATGGATACGAACCGCCCGTTCGGGAAATTCCTCCGCGAGCTCCTGTGGCGTGGGCGTCAAGATCGGTTCCTCCGTTGTCGAGGCCTTCACCTACAGAGGGCGGAACCCGGCTTCCTTGATCTGTCTCAATATCAGCTATGCGGCTTCTTTGAGTCTGGGTGATACCATCCACCCGTCGCCGCCTCGAAGGCGGAGGCCGCACGGAATGCGATCTCGTCCCGATAGGGAGGAGCGACGATCTGCATTCCGGTCGGCACGCCCTCATGGCCGAAGCCGGTCGGGACGGAGATCACCGGGCAGCGGCTCATCATGTTGAAGGGCGTGGTCAGCACCCAGCCGAGCGTCGGCCTCACCTCGGCGCCCGCGATCTCCAGCCGCTCCGTCGACTGGTCGAAATCCGCCCGGACCGCCGGGATGCCGGTGGTCGGGCAGATCAGGACGTCATGGCTTGCCAGAATCGGGCCGAGCTTCAGCCAGGCCTCGCCCGCCACTTCCAGCGTGCGCACGAAGTCCCGTGCGGTTGAGCTTTGCGAACCCTCCGCAAAGGCGCGGGCATAGGTGGTCATCTGATCCGCCTCGTCCAGCGCCGCCGCGATGGCGCCGCCGAAAAGGTGAGTGAGATAATCGTTGCAGGCCTGCTGCACCTCGTCGCCCCAGCCGATCTCCACCTCCGCCACGGTCGCGCCGAGGGAGCGGAAGATCTCGATCGCCGCCTCCATGTTTCGCCGCACGTCGTCCCGCACCGCGAAGGAGCCGAGATCCGGCGAATAGGCGATGCGCCAGCCTGCGATTCCCTCGAAGGCGTCCGGCAGCGTCAGCTTCGGGTGGATCGAGACGATGTCGCGCAGATGCGGGCCCGCCATCACGTTCTGAAGGAGCGCCGCGTCGGCGACCGAGCGCGCCATCGGCCCGGTATGGCAATAGAAGTCGAGGTTGAAGGGCGGGTCCTCGGGGTTCCGGCCGTAGGGCGGCTTGAAGCCGACGACGCCCGAGCAGGCGGCCGGGATGCGGATCGAGCCGCCGATATCGGAGCCGGTGGCGAGCGTCGTCATCCCCGCGGCCAGCGCCGCGCCGGAGCCGCCGGAGGAGCCGCCCGGCGTGAAGTTCGGGTTCCACGGGTTCCGCGTCACGCCCCAGAGCCGGGACCAGGTGTAGCCCGCGCAGGAGAATTCCGGCGTCGCGGTGCGGGCGTGGACGATGCCGCCCGCCTCGAGGATCCGTTCGTTCACCGGCGAGGTGTGCGAGGCGATGAAGTCCTTCATCAGGAGGGAGCCGTTGGAGGTGGGCCAGCCCTCGACGTAGCTTTCGTCCTTCAACGCCACCGGGAGCCCGTCGAGCGGCCCGCGCGGCGCGCCGCGCGCCCAGCGCGCCTCGGAGGCCCGCGCCTCCGCCC
>CALFYQ010000212.1 GCA_937952085.1 uncultured Paracoccaceae bacterium
CGTCCGCGCCGAAGACGAGCAGGCCCTGCCGCCCGGCGCCGAGATCGAGCCGCACCAGCGCCTCCGAGCCGAGATCGGCGGCCTCGCGGCCGAAGATCGCGTCCGCCTCCGGAACCAGCCGGCGGAGCGCGACGCGCCGCGAGGCGCCCGGCCCGAGCGAGAAATAGGCCTGCACCCCGCCCGGGGGCAGGATCACCAGCGTCTCTCCCAATTCCCGGTCGAGCCCGGGGCCGAGATCGAGCGCGGGGCCGGGCGCGGCCTCGTCGGTCTCGACGCAGAGCCGGGCGCAATCCACCGCCACGAGGTCCGGCGTCTCCATCGTCAGCACCCGGAGGCAGTCGATGAAGCGGGACTGGTCGAGAAGGTGGAGCACCGCGTTGTGGATCTGTGCGGTGCCGGCGAGGTTGTCATAGGCCGCGGCGATCACCGAACGGTGCGTCGTCTCCAGCTTGTCGAGCCGCGCCTCGAGCCGGGAGACGAGGGCGCCGCGGAGATCGACGACCTTCCGCCCCTCCGGCCCGCCATGCGCGGCGATCAGCGCCTGCATGACGGCGGTGTCTTCCAGCACGACCGCCGGGTCGGCGAGGATCTCGGCCCGAAGGTCGCGGGCGGGTTCGGGGGCGGGGGCGGGCTTCGCCATCGCCTCAGCCAAGGATCGACTGCCCGGTCTTCGCCCAGTCCTTTAGGAAGGCGTCGAGCCCCTTGTCGGTGAGCGGATGGGAGGCGAGGGCGCGGATCACCGAGGGCGGCGCCGTCATCACGTCGGCGCCGATCAGCGCCGCCGCCTTGACGTGGCCCACCGTGCGGATGGACGCGGCGAGGATCTCCGTCTTGAAATGGTAGTTGTCGTAGATCTGGCGAATCTCCCCGATGAGCTCCATGCCGTCGAGGCCGATATCGTCCAGCCGCCCGATGAAGGGCGAGATGAAGGTGGCGCCGGCCTTGGCCGCCAGAAGCGCCTGGTTGGCGGAGAAGCAGAGCGTGACGTTGACCATCCGCCCCTCGCCGGAAAGCGTCCGGCAGGCTTTCAGCCCCTCCCAGGTGAGCGGCACCTTCACCGCGATGTTCGGGGCGATGGCGGCGAGCTTGCGGCCCTCCGCGATCATGCCCTCGGCGTCGGTCGCCACCGTCTCGGCGCTGACCGGGCCGGAGACGATCTCGCAGATTTCCCGCGTCACCTCGATGAAGTCGCGCCCCGACTTCATGATCAGCGATGGGTTGGTCGTCACCCCGTCCACCATGCCGGTGGCGGCGAGATCGCGAATTTCGGCGATCTCCGCCGTGTCCACGAAGAATTTCATGCGCCTGTCCTCGTTCGCAGTCCGTCGTTCTGCTCTGTCATGGCGGCCTCTCCGCCGGGGCCCGCCTTATGGCGCTGAGCATAGCGGCGCCAGCGCCCCGCGGCTACGGGAAAGGGCGTGAAAGGCGCGATCCCGCCAGGCGCGGCGCTGGTTTCGGTGCTGACGCCGCTCCCCGTGGAGCGGGCCTACGACTATCTCGCGCCCGAAGGCGCGCTTGCGCCCGGCGACTGGGTGGTGGTGGAGGTCGGCCGGCTCGCCCATATCGGTCTCGTCCTCGGCCCCGGAGCGGGGGACGCCGACCCGGCGAAGCTGAAGCCCGTAGTCCGCCAGCTCGACCTGCCCGCGGCCTCGGAGGAGCTTCGCGCCTTCCTCCTCCGGGCCGCCGATTACACGCTCACGCCGCCGGGCGGGATGCTGCGCCTCGCGACCCGTGCGCCGGAACTCGACCGGCCGGAGCGGATGCGCATCGTCTATCGCCCCGGCGCGCCGCCCGAGAAACTGACCAGGGCCCGCGCCCGCGCGCTCGAGGCGCTGGAGGAGGCGGGCGTCGCGCTTTCGGCGGCGGAGATCTCCGCCTTCGCCGGGGTCTCGACCGGCGTGGTGAAGGGGCTCGCCGGGGCCGGCGGGCTGATCGCGGAGGAGCGCCCGGCGGCGCGGCCCTTCCGCCCGCTCGACCCCGAGGCGGCGCCGGCCGAGCTCTCGCCCGATCAGGCGGCGGCGGCGGCGGCGCTCCGCGAGGCGGTGGCGGCCCGACGCTTTTCGGCGACGCTCCTCCGCGGCGTCACCGGCTCCGGCAAGACCGAGGTCTATCTCGAAGCGGCGGCCGAATGCCTCCGGGCCGGCCGGCAGGCGCTGATCCTCCTCCCCGAAATCGCGCTGACGCCGGGCTTCGTCGAGCGGATCGAGGCGCGGTTCGGCGCCCGGCCCGCCGAATGGCATTCCGAGGTGCCGGCGGCGGAGCGGCGGCGGGTCTGGCTCGGCGCGGCGCGGGGCGAGGCGCAGCTTGTCCTTGGCGCGCGCTCCGCGCTCTTCCTCCCCTTCGCCGATCTCGGCCTCGTGGTGATCGACGAGGAGCATGACGGCTCCTACAAGCAGGAGGACGGCGCGCTCTACAACGCGCGGGACATGGGCGTTTTGCGCGCCTCGCTCTCGGGCGCCGCCTGCGTCCTCGCCTCCGCAACCCCGTCGCTGGAGACCTGGGCCAACGCCAGGGCCGGCAAATACCGCCGGCTGGACCTGCCGGAGCGGTTCGGCGCCGCCGCCCTCCCCGACGTGCGGCTGATCGACATGCGGGAGGAAGGGCCGGAGCCCGGTCGCTGGATCGCGCCGCGGCTCGTCCGCGAGGTGGCGCGGCGGATCGCGGCCGGGGAGCAGGCGCTTCTCTTTCTCAACCGCCGCGGCTACGCCCCGCTGACCCAGTGCCGCGGCTGCGGCTGGATGGCCGAGTGCCCGGATTGCGACGCGCGGCTGGTCGAGCACCGCTATCGCGGCCGCCTCGTCTGCCATCAATGCGGGCGGGAGGCGCCGATACCGCGCGCCTGCCCTTCCTGCGGGCGGGAGGACCGGCTCGCCGCGGTCGGCCCCGGCGTCGAGCGGCTGGCCGAGGAGGCGGCGGCCCGCTTCCCCGAGGCGCGCATCGCGATCCTCTCCTCCGACCTCGCGGCCGGCGCGCTGAAGGCGGAGGTGCGGCGCATCGCCGAGGGCGGCGCGGACCTCGTGATCGGCACCCAGATCGTCGCCAAGGGGCACGACTTCCCGAAGCTGACCCTGGTCGGCGCGGTGGACGCCGATCTCGGGCTCAAGGGCGCGGACCTTCGCGCGGCGGAGCGGAGCTTCCAGCTCATCCGCCAGGTCGCGGGCCGCGCCGGCCGGCGGGAGCGGCCGGGCCTCGCTCTCGTGCAGACCGCCGCGCCCGAACATCCGGCGATGCAGGCCCTCCTCACCGGAGACGAGGAAGGCTTTCTCGAAGCCCTGGCGGCGGAGCGGCGGGAGGCCGGGATGCCGCCTTACGGCCGGCTCGCGGGCGTCATCCTCTCCGGGCGCGACGAGGCGCAGGTGATGGCCGCCGCAGCTGCGCTCGCCCGCGCCGACGGCCCGCTCCGCGCCGCCGGGGCGGAGGTCTTCGGGCCGGCCCAGGCGCCGATCGCGCGGGTTCGCGGGCGCTGGCGCGCGCGGCTGCTCGTCAAGGCGCCGAAAGGCGCGCCGCTCCAGGCCGCGCTTCGCGTCTGGCGGGGCGCGGTGAAGGTCCCCGCCTCGGTCCGCGTCGCCATCGACATCGACCCGCAGAGCTTTCTCTGAGCGGGCGCGTCCCGGGGCGGCGCGTTGACTCCGTGGCAACCTCGGCGCGCTAGAACGAGACGGGAACATTAGATGCGCGAGTTTGAGCGATGCCCGAAACAGGCCCTCCCGTCGACGCGCCCGCCCCACCTTCGGCCCGGCGGTTCGAGCGCGCCCTCATCGTCGATGACAGCTATCTCGACCGGCTCGCGCTGAAACGCGCCTGCAGCCAGGCGGGGCTCCGCTTCGCCTTCGACGAGGCCGCATCGCTGGCGGATTTCTCCACCGCGCTGACCGCCGACCGGCCGGACCTCGTCTTCCTCGACATCCATCTCGGCGACGGAACCGGCCTCGACGCGCTGCGGCTCATCCGGTCTCGCGCGGCGGGGGCGCCTCCCGCCGTGGTGATGGTCTCCGACCAGGACGACCCGGTCGTCGCCGCGGAGGCGTTCAAGCTCGGCTGCCACGACTACATCGAGAAATCCGGCCTCACCGCCGCCAGCGTCAACCACGCGGTCTCGGCCGCCTACGCCGCGCGGAGCGCCCGCGTCTCCGCGGCGGGCCGATAGCGCCGTTCGGGACCGGGCCGCGCGCGCCGCCGCGCCGGACCGTGTCGCGCCCGCGCGGCGGGCCCGTCAGAATCGTCCCGCGCGCCGCTCCTGCGCGCAGGCGCGCGCCCGCGCATCTTCATTTGACGGGCATTGGAGTGCGGCAAGCCGTCCGCGCCAGCGCAAGGCTTTGAAAACAAACGAATCCGCTTGTAGGCGCCGCAGCATTCCGGGCATTGCATCCGCGACGAGGCCCATGATAACCCTCCGGCCGGCCCCGGAGCGGATCAAACCGACGCCGGGGTCGAGCCGTGCCGCGCGAGGGGGCGTCGAGCCCACGAGCCGCAGAGCGCGACCGACCGACGAGGGGATCGAATGGGCGAAAGTTCGGCCGACAGCGCGGGAATCGCGGGGCGTTACGCCTCGGCGGTTTTCGAACTCGCGGAGGAGAGCGGCGCGCTGGAGCGGGTCGAGGCTGACCTCGCCGCGCTCAAGGCCGCGATCGCCGAAAGCGCGGAATTCCGCGCCTTCCTGAGCAACCCGATCCTCGGCCGCGAGGAGCAAGGCGCGGCGATGGCGGCGCTTCTGCAGAAAATGGAGATCGGCGCGCCGGTCTCGTCGCTCGTCGGGCTGATGGCGGCCAAGCGGCGCCTCTTCGTCCTGCCGGACGTGATCGAGGCCTTCGCCGCGCGCCTCGCCAAGAAGCGCGGCGTCGTCTCCGCCGAGGTCGTCTCCGCGCAGCCGCTGTCGGACGCGCAGCGCGACGCCCTCACGGCGAAGATCAAGGATTTCGCGGGCGCGGATGTCGCGCTCGAGGAGAAAGTGGATGCGGGCCTGATCGGTGGTCTCGTCGTCCGGGTGGGCTCGAAGATGATCGACGCGTCGATCCGCTCGAAGCTCTCCCAGCTCGAAACAGTGATGAAAGGGATCGGTCGATGAGCATCCAGGCCGCCGAGATTTCCGCGATCCTCAAGGAGCAGATCAAGAATTTCGGCCAGGACGCCGAGGTCGCCGAAATCGGCCGGGTGCTCTCGGTCGGCGACGGCATCGCCCGCGTCTACGGGCTCGACAACTGCCAGGCCGGCGAGATGGTCGAGTTCCCGGGCGGCGTGCGCGGCATGGCGCTGAACCTCGAGGTCGACAATGTCGGCGTCGTGATCTTCGGCGACGACCGGGCGATCAAGGAAGGCGACACCGTCAAGCGCACCGGCGCGATCGTTGACGTGCCGGTCGGCGACCAGCTGCTCGGCCGCGTCGTCGACGCGCTCGGCAACCCGATCGACGGCAAGGGCCCGGTGGTCTCCGAGAAGCGCTCCCGCGCCGACGTGAAGGCGCCGGGCATCATCCCCCGGAAGTCCGTGCATGAGCCGATGGCCACCGGCCTCAAGGCGATCGACGCGCTTATCCCGATCGGCCGCGGCCAGCGCGAGCTCATCATCGGCGACCGCCAGACCGGCAAGACCGCCGTCGCGCTCGATGCGATCCTGAACCAGAAGTCGGTGAACGCGACCGACGACGAGTCGAAGAAGCTTTACTGCGTCTACGTCGCGGTCGGGCAGAAGCGCTCCACCGTCGCGCAGCTTGTGAAGCGGCTCGAGGACACCGGCGCGATGGCCTATTCCATCGTCGTCGCCGCCACCGCCTCGGACCCGGCGCCGCTGCAGTTCCTCGCGCCCTATTCGGCCTGCGCCATGGCGGAGCATTTCCGCGACAACGGCCGCCACGCGCTGATCATCTACGATGACCTCTCCAAGCAGGCCGTCGCCTATCGGCAGATGTCGCTCCTCCTCCGCCGCCCGCCGGGCCGCGAGGCCTATCCGGGCGACGTCTTCTACCTGC
>CALFYQ010000213.1 GCA_937952085.1 uncultured Paracoccaceae bacterium
TTCGAACCTGTGACCTCTGCCTTCGGAGGGCAGCGCTCTATCCAGCTGAGCTACGAGTGCGTCGCCGCTCCATAGCGCGGCCGGGCGGCGGCCGCAACCGGGGTTGCGGCCGCTATCGCGCGGCGGGATGAGGGACGACGCGGGGGGCTTCCGGGCCGGGCTGGACGGCGGCGTCGACCGCCTCGGCCGACGCCGCGCCGTTCGGCTTCGCGGCGCCCGGGCCGGGCTCCGGCGCCTCGGCGAGGACCGGGAGAAGCGCCGCCGCGGCCTCGGCCGCGCCCGGGGCCTCGCCCTCGACCCAGGCGAGGCTGTCGAAGGCTTCGCAGCGCTCGCAGACCGGGGCCCAGGCCGCGTGCCGCTTGCCGCAGGCGCCGCAAGTCCATTGCGGCGCGCGGGGCGCGGCGACCGCGCGGGAGAGCCAGCCGCGAACCGCCGCCTCGGGCGCGCCGGCGGCCTTCTCGATCGCGGCGCGCAGGGCGAGGGCGCGCGCCGTCGGCTGGGCCTCGGCGAGATCGCCGAGCGCGTCCCGCGCCGCCTTCGGGTCGTTGTCGGCGAGGGCGAGTTCGGCGCCGAGCATCCGTGTCTCCGGATGCTCCGGCTTCACCTTCGTCAGGCTGGCGAAGCGGCGGCGGCGCTCGGCGGGCGTCTCGTCCGGCGCGAGCGCGGCGAAGGCGGCGGCGAGGTCCGGGTGCGGCTCGGACTTCCAGCCTGCGATCAGGGTCTTCTCGGCCCGGCGCCGGCCGCCGTCCTCCGCGCCCTGGCGGGCGGCTAGCATGGCGGTGGCGGGGGCGAGGCCCGGCGCGGCGCGATGGGCCCGCTCGGCGAGTTCGGTGGCGCGGGCGCCCTCGCCCTTCGAGGCCGCCTCCTCCGCCTCGGCGAGGAGGAGGACGGCGCCGCGGCGGATCGAGACGTCCCGCCCGATCGCGCCGGCGCGCACCAGCCCTTCGAGGCTGAGCCGCGCCCCTTCCCAATCCTTCGCCTCGCACTGGAGGGCGAAGAGGGTCTGGAGCGAATCCGCGTCCCGCGGTTTCAGTTCGGCCGCCTGCTTGGCGAGGGCGAGGGCGCGCGGCTTGTCGCTCTCGCGGAGCGCGCCGTCGAGAAGGCCCTTCACGCCGACGAACGCGGTCTTCGGATCGGCGGCGAGCCGTTTCCAGGCGTCTCGCGCCAGCTTGCGGTCCCCCGCCGCCTCGGCGGCCTGGGCGAGGAGGAGACGCGTCAGCGCCGGGCGGTCCAGCATCCGCTCGGCCTTGCGCGCCTTCTCCAGCGCGCGGCGGCCGTCGCCCGACGCCATCGCGGCGAGCGCGGCGGCCATGGCGTCGAAGCCCCGCCGCTCGCGCGAGCGGTTCCAGAAGCGGGAAAGCGCCGTCTCGTCGCCGCTGAAGAAGCGGACCAGCGCAACGAGGAAGCTGAAGACGCGGATCGCCACCCAGATCGCCGCCGCGGCGAGGAGGATCAGCGCCAGTGTCTCCAGCAGGCGGAACGGGCCGTAGGCGCGCCCGTCCAGCATCAGCGTCACGCCGCCATCGGCCTCCTTCATCCAGACCACGGCCATCGCCGCGGCGATGATGGCGAGGCCCCAGAGGGCGGTGCGGATCAGCATGAAGAGCATCGCTCGTCCCCTACCCTTCGGCGCCGACCGAGGCGCGCCATTCGGCGAAGGTCTCGCGCGCCGCGACGGCCCGGCGGAGGCCGTCGATCCAGCCGGCCATGGCGCCGGCGGCGGCTTGCGGCAGCGCCTCCGCCTCGGCCAGCGCCTCCGCGAGCCGGCCCTCGGTGAGCCGCGCCTCGATCCGGGAGAGGACGGCGCCGGCGTCGGCGCCTTCGGTCTCCGTCGCCGGGCGGCCGCCGATGCGTCCGGAAAGCCGCGCCATCAGCTTTGCGCCGAACCCGTCGCCCGCCTCGGCCACGGCGGCGGCGGCGTAACCGTCCCGCGCCGCGGCGGGGAAGCTCTGCGACAGCGCGCGGGCGGCGGGGACGCCGGTCTCCGCGGCGGCGAGGAGCGGCTCGGGCGCCGCGGCGCCGGCGAGGGCGATCGCCTCGGTCAGCGCCGGCTCGAACGGGCGCCCGGCCGCAAGGGCCTCGTCGATGCGGATCAGCGCCGCTTCGAGCCCGGCCTCGCGGCGGATTTTCGCGGCCTCGTCCTGCGCGGCGGCGGTGGCCGCCTCGCCCTGTTCGAGCGCGGCGATCCGCGGCTCCAGCGCGGCGGCGGCCTCGGCCGCGCCATCTGTTCTGGCGCCGAGCGCGTCGAGATCGGCCTGCATCCGGGTCACCGCGGCGCCGAGCGCGGCGAGGGCGCCAGACGTTTCGGCGGACGGCGCGGCGCCGGCGACCGGCGCGGGCGCGGCGCGAAGCGCTTCGAGCGCGGCCTCGGCCTCGGCGAGCCGGGCCGACAGCCCGTCGAGCGCCTCCTGCGAGGCGCCGTCGGCCGCGGCCGGCGCAGGCGCGGCGTCCACCTTCGCCTCCAGCGCCCTGATCGCCTCGGCCGGGTCCGGCCGCTTCTCGAGTTCGGCGACGCGCTTTTCAAGCGCCGCGCGGGTCGCCGCGATCTCGTCCTGGAGGGACCGGAGATCGGCCGCGCCAGGGGTGAGGAAGGTCGCGATCCGCTCCGGCAGATAGGGCGCGAGCTTCGGCCCGGCCCAGAGCGCGACGAAGCCGCCGAGCAGGAGCACGACGAGCATGAGCAGGACGACGGAGGCGAGCGAGCGCTCCGAACGCGGCTCCGGCTGTTCGGGCGGCGGCGGGGCCGGCGGCGGCGTGCGCTCGGCCGTTTCGGGCTCCGGCGCTGGCTCGGTCGCCGCGCCGACAGCCTCGGCGGCCGGCTCGGCGCCCTCGGGCGTGTCCGCGGCCGCCGCGGGGTCGGCCTGCGGCGCGGGGTCGGGCGGCGCCGCATCCGCGTCCCGCTCGGTCGGCGCGACGGAGGCCGGGGCCGCGTCGACGATCTCGGCTTCCGCCGCCTCGCGCCGGGCCGCTTCGAGCGTCTCCCGCGCCGATTTCGGCTTGTCTTCCCCGGTCATGCGAGTCGCTCCCAATCGTTCCGGGTCAGGCCCTTCCTTCGCCCGACAGCCTTCACGCCGGGGCCGTCCGGGTCAAGCCGAAGCGGCGAGAGCGGCCCGCATCGCCGCGCCGTCGGGCCGCGCCGCGACGATCCGCCGCCCGAATTCGAGCGCTTCGAGCGGCGCCATCGTCGCCGCGCTGATCGCGATCGCCGCCGCCGCCGGATAGGCCGCCCGCCAGGCGTCCGGCGCGGCCTCGGCGAAACGGCGCGCCGCGCGTGGAGAGAAGAAGAGCGCGGCGCGAACCCGGCCGGCGCGCATCGCCGCCTCCACCGGCTCGGGCGGCGGCCCGCCCGGCGCCGTTCCATAGGCGATCAGTTCCCGCGCCTCCCGCCCCGCGGCGCGGAGGGCTCCCGCGAGATCCCCCGCCGCCTGGGCCCCGCGGACATGGAGCACCCGGAGCGGCGGCGCGGCGAGGAGCCGCTCGGTCAGCGCCGCGGCGTTCCCCGCCGCGTCCTCAACCTCGGCGAAGCCCGCCGCGCGTGCGGCGGCGGCGGTCGCCGGGCCGACGCACCAGGCCGGCAGCGGCGGCGGCGCGCCGAAGGCGGCGAGCGCCTCGACGCCGCGCGCCGAGGTGAAGACGAACGCCTCCGCGTCGCCGGGATCGGGCGGCGCGGAAAGCCGGGAGACGATGCGGAAGAGCGGCCAGTTCACCGCCTCCCAGCCCTCCGCCCGGATCGTCTCGGCGAAGGACGCCGCCTCCGCCTCCGGCCGGGTCAGGAGGGCGAGGGACGCCATTCAGGGATCGAAGAAGCCCGGCCCGCCCGCGGCGCGCAGCTCCGCCGCCGCTTCGAGCCCCATCGCCTCCGCCTCCGCCGGCGCCCCCTCTCGCATCGCCTCGTGGCGGATCGCGCCGTCCGGCCGGAGGATCTCGCCGCGGAACCGGAGCCGCCCGCCCTCGAGCGTGGCGAGCCCGGCGAGCGGGGTGCGGCAGGAGCCGTCGAGAAGCCGCAGGAAGGCCCGCTCCGCGCTCAGCCGCAGCGCCGTCTCCGCATCGTTGAGCGGGGCGAGGAGCGCGGCCGCCGCCTCGTCGTCCGCCCGCGCCTCGACGCCGATGGCGCCCTGCGCCACCGCCGGCAGCATGGTCTCGACCGGGATCGGCCGCGCTGAGACGCCGCCGCCGAGCCGGTTGAGCCCGGCGCAGGCGAGGAAGGTCGCCGCGGCCACGCCCTCCTCCAGCTTCCGCATCCGGGTCTGGACGTTGCCGCGGAACTCCACCACCCGAAGGTCCGGCCGCCGCGCCAGCGCCTGCGCCCGACGGCGGAGCGAGGAGGTGCCGATCACGGCGCCGTCCGGCAGATCATCGAAACTTGCGAAGCCGGGGGAGAGGAAGGCGTCCCGCACGTCTTCCCGCGGCAGATAGGCGATGAGGGCGAGGCCGGGCGGCAGCACGGTCGCCACGTCCTTCATCGAGTGGACGGCGATGTCGATCCGCCCGTCCATCAGCGCCAGCTCCAGCTCCTTGGTGAAGAGCCCCTTGCCGCCGATCTCGGAAAGCGCGCGGTCCTGCACCGCATCGCCGGTGGTCTGGATCGCCTCGATGGAGAAGGCGGCTTCCGGGAGCCTGTGCGCCGCCATCAGCCGCGCGCGCGTCTCGTGCGCCTGCGCCAGCGCGAGGGGGGAGCCGCGGGTGCCGATGCGGAGCGGGCGGCCAGGCTCTGGATGCGCCGGAGAGGTTTGCGTCGCCATGCCAAAACCCCTATCTCGCCGCCGGAACGCGCGCAATCTCGCCCGCAGGAGGCCCATGGAGCTCCTCGTCCTCGGCGTCGAATCGAGCTGCGACGACACCGCCGCCGCCGTGGTGCGCGCCCGGATCGGCCCGGCGGGCGCCGAGGGGCCGGGCGAGGTGCTGTCCTCCATCGTCTACGGCCAGGAGGGCCTCCACGCGGCCTTCGGCGGCGTGGTGCCGGAGATCGCCGCCCGCGCCCATGCCGAGCGGCTGGACCTCGCCGTCGAGGCCGCGCATCGAGAGGCCGGGATCGGCCTCGGCGCGCTCGATCTCGTCGGGGTGACGGCGGGGCCCGGGCTGATCGGCGGCGTCCTCGCCGGCGTCGCCTTCGCCGAGGGGCTGGCGATGGGCGCCGGGCTGCCGGTGCTCGGGATCAACCATCTCGAAGGCCACGCGCTCACCCCGCGGCTTACCGAGGCGATGGCGGCGCCCTATCTCCTCCTCCTCGTCTCGGGCGGGCACTGCCAGTTCATCGAGGTTGAGGCGCCGGGTCGTTATCGCCGGCTCGGCGGCTCGATCGACGACGCGCCGGGCGAGGCCTTCGACAAGACGGCGAAGCTTCTCGGCCTCGCGCAGCCAGGCGGGCCCGCGGTCGAGCGCGAGGCGAGCTTCGGCGACGAGCGCCGCTTTCCCCTGCCCCGCCCGCTGATCGACCGGCCGGGGCTCGACCTTTCCTTCTCCGGGCTGAAGACGGCGGCGCTCCGGGCGCGGGACGAGGCGGTGGCGGCGGCCGGCGGCCTCCGCGCCGAGGACCGCGCCGATCTCTGCGCCTCCTTCCAGGCCGCGGCGCGGGATCTTCTCGCCTCGAAGGCGCGCGCTGCGATGCGGATGCTGGCGACCGAACGCGGCTGGCCGGAGGGCGGGCGGCGGTTCGCCGTGGCGGGCGGCGTCGCCGCCAACCAGGCGATCCGCGCCGCGCTCGACGCCGCGGCGGCGGAGGAGGGCTTCACCCTCTCGGCCCCGCCGCTCCGGCTCTGCACCGACAACGGCGCGATGATCGCCTGGGCCGCGGCGGAGCGCTGGGCGATGGGCGAGCGGGGCGGCGCGCCGATCGTCGGCCGCCCGCGCTGGCCGCTCGACGAGGCCGCGGCGCCGATGCTCGGCGGCGGCAGGAAGGGCCCCCGTGCGTGACTGCGTCGCCATCCTCGGCGCAGGCGCCTTCGGCCGCGCGCTGGCCGAGATCGCCCGGCCGGGCGGCCCGGTCCGCCTGATCGGCCGCCGCCCGGCGGACGGGGTGGAGACGGACCTCGCCGCGCTCGAAGGTGCGGCCTTCGTCATTCTGGCGGTTCCGGCGCAGGCGACCCGCGCCGCGCTCGAAGGCGCGCGCGCGCATCTGCCGCCGGGCGCGCCGCTGATCCTCGCCGCCAAGGGGATCGAGGCTTCGACCGGGCTTCTCCAGTCCGAGATCGTCGGCGCCGTCGCACCCTCCAGGCCGCTTCTCGCCCTCACCGGCCCGGCCTTCGCGGCCGACCTTCTCGCCGGGCTGCCGACCGCGGTGACGCTGGCGGGCCCGCCCGAGGCGGCCGAGCAGGCGCAGGCCCGCCTCGCCGGCCCGACGCTCCGGCCCTATTTCACCGACGACATCACCGGGGCGGAGATCGGCGGCGCGCTGAAGAACGTCGTCGCCATCGCCTGTGGCGCGGCGATGGGCCTCGGCCTCGGCGAGAGCGCGCGCGCCGCGCTGATGACCCGCGGCTTCGGCGAGATGGTCCGCGTCGCGCAGGCGAAGGGCGGGCGGGCGGAGACGCTGATGGGCCTTTCGGGCCTCGGCGACCTCGCGCTCACCGCCGCCTCGCCGCGCTCCCGCAATTTCGCGCTCGGCGTGCTTCTCGGGAAGGGCGAGGCGCCCGGCGAGGGCGTCACCCGCGAGGGCGCGGCGACGGCGGCGGCGGCGGCGGCGCTCGCCGCCCGGCTCGGCGTCGAGGCGCCGATCCACGAGGCCGTGGCCCGCCTCGTCGCAGGCCGCAGCACGGCGGAGGGGGAGATGGAGCGCCTTCTCGCCCGGCCGCTCGGCCAGGAGATGCGCGGGCGCGCTTGAGCGGCGGCACGCCCCGCGCTACGCCGCGCGGGCGAGAGAGGGAGACGCGCATGGCCTACTGGCTCTTCAAGTCCGAACCCGGCGCCTGGAGCTGGGACGATCAGGTCGCGAAGGGCGCGGCGGGCGAGGAGTGGACCGGCGTCCGCAACTACCAGGCCCGCAACAACATGCGGGCGATGAAGGTCGGCGACCGCGGCTTCTTCTACCATTCGGTGGACGAGAAGCGGGTGGTCGGGATCGTCGAGGTCTCCGCCGAGAGCGCGCCCGATTCCACCGCGAAGGACGACCCGCGCTGGGACTGCGTCCACATCCGCGCCGTCGCGCCGATGCCGAAGCCGGTGACGCTGGAGATGTGCAAGGCCGACGAGCGGCTGAAGGACATGATCCTCGTCAACAACACCCGCCTCTCCGTCCAGCCGGTGAGCGAGGCGGAATGGAAGCTCGTCTGCGAGCTTGGCGGCTACCGCGACTGAGCCTCGGCCGTCCTGGCGCGGTTGAGCACGTAGAGCGCGCTCAGGACCGACAGGCCGGCGGAGACCGTCATCAGGAGGAGGAGCGGCCAGGCCCCGGTCTCCCTGGTCAGGATCGCGCCGGTGAGCGTCGACAGAAGCGCGCCGCCGCCGATCATCAGCGCCGCGCCGAGGCCCGAGGCGCTGCCGGCGAGGTTCGGCCGCACCGAGAGGAGCCCGGTCGTCGCGGCCGGCATCGATAGCCCGTTCCCGAGCCCGACCAGGATGCAGAAGCCGAAGACCGAGAGCGGATGCTCGACGATCAGGAGATCGACGACGAGCCCCGTCCCGATCCCGATCGTCGAGACGATGCAGCCGATCAGCATCAGCCGGTTGATCCCCGCCCGCCCGGCGAAGCGGCCGGTCAGGAGACTCCCGGTCATGTAGCCGAGCCCGGTCGAGCCGAGATAGAGCCCGGTCGCCGCCGGGCTGAGCCCGAAGGCCTCCCGCGCGACGAAAGGCGCCCCACCCAGCATGGCGAAGAAGGAGCCCGAGGCGAAGGCCGCGGTCGCCGAATAGCCCCAGAAGCGGCGCGCCCGAAGGAGATCCGGATAGGCGCGGAACTGCGCGGTGAGCGAGGCCGAGGGGTTCCGGTTCGTCTCGCCGAGATCGATGAAGCAGAGGATCCAGACGCCGACGCCGCAGATCGCATAGGTCCAGAACGTGGCGCGCCAGCCGAGCGCCTCCTCCATCGCGCCGCCATACATCGGCCCGATCATCGGCACGAGCGCCATGGCGGCGGTCATGTAGCCGATCTGCGAGGCGGCCTGATCGGGCGGCAGAAGGTCCCGCACGATGGTGCGGCCGAGCACAAGCCCCGCCGCGACCGCCGACTGGATCAGCCGGAAGACCATGAAGGTGACGATGTCCTCCGCCAGCGCGCAGCCGATCGAGGCGAAGACGAAGATGACCAGCGCGGCGAGGACGACGGGGCGCCGGCCGTAACGGTCCGACAGCGGCCCGATCATGAGCTGCATCAGCGCCGTCATGCCGAGATAGGCGGAGACGGCGAGTTGCGCGGCCGTGTAGGGCGCGTCGAATTCCTCCGCGAGGGCGGGCAGCGACGCGATGAAGGCGTTCATCGCGAACGCCCCCACCGCCGTCAGCAGGATCAGCGTGACGATGACGGGCGGCGTCCGCCGGTCGCCGAAGGTCGCGCCGGTGTCGGGCAGGCTCACCCAAGCACCGAGAAGCTGGAATTCGGGTTCACCTGCCGGTTCCGGGAGAAGAAGCCGAGCGAGATCTCCATCCCGACATTGTCGAAGCGGAAATGGACCGGATCCGCGTCATGGTCCCGCCCGACTTCGCATTCCTGGATCAGCCTGGTCATCATCCGCCCCACCACCGGCGCGTTCTTGAACTGGTTCCCGGAGGTGCCGATGGCGACGTAGAAGCCCGGCAGCGCGGTGCGGTCATAGATCGGGATCCAGTCCTCCGTCACGTCGTAGAGGTCCACCACGCCCTTCGCCTGGTTCGGGATCGGCAGGCCCCGCCAGCGCTGCGCGAGGCGCATCGCCTGGATCCGGGCCTGCTCGGTCAGGTTCCGGTTGAAATCGTCCGGGTCGACCCATTCGCGCGTGTCGCATTCCGGGTCTTCCGAGCCGATCAGCACGTTCCCGCCCTTCTCCGGCCGCGAATAGGTGGCGAGGTCGCTGTCGGAGGTGACCATGCCGTCCTTCAGGATGTCGAAGCCGGCCGGCGCGGGCACATGGGCCACCTCGTGGCGGAGCGCGCGGGTCTTCATCCCCATCTCGTCATAGACGCCGGCGAGCTTGTTGAGCTTGGCCGAGTGCGGGCCGCCCACGTTCACCACCACCGGCGCATGGATCGTGCGGCCGTCCTTCAGCCGCACGCCGGCGGCGCGGCCGTTCTCCCGGAGGATTTCAACCACCTCGGCGTTGAAGCGGAACTCGGCGCCCTGCCGGCGCGCCGCCCATTCGGCGTTCTGCGCCGCGAGCGCCGGGTCGGTGACATAGCCGCCGCAGGGGAAGAAGAGCGCGCCGACCAGCGCGCCGCCGGTGGGCTCGCCGAAACCGTCCTGGTCGGGCCGCTTCGCCGGGCTGAAATGGGCGAGGTCGAAGAACGGGAAATGCGCCTTCAGCCGTTCCGGGCCCCAATGCTCATAGGGGGCGCCGATCTCGTCCATCAGCTGCTGGGCGCGTTCGAGATTGCCGTTCTCGCGGCACTTCATCACCAGCGTGCCGGTGTCTCGATACTCGATCATCCCGCGCGGGTCGCGCCCGCCGAGATAGCCCTCCCAGTCCTTCCAGAGATACCAGCCCTCATAGGCGAGGGCGCAGCTCTCCACGTTGGAATAATAGAGCCGGATGATGGCGCAGGAGCCGGAGGTGGAGCCGTGCCCCGCCGCGCCGTTCTTGTCCACGCAGATCGTGCGGAACCCGGCCTTCGCCAGTTCATAGGCGGTGCAGGCGCCGATCACGCCGGCTCCGATGACGATGGCGTCGCAGGTCTCGCTCATGGCTTTCCTCTTTCTGGTGCGTGGCGCGGCCGGGTCAACTCATGGCGGCGTCCCGCGCCCGTCATGGCTCAGGCGCGGCCCTCGAGACCCGCCGCAACCGCCTTCGATGCGTCGGGAATGCGCATCTCGAACACGTCGCGCACGACCGTGTAGTCATAGTAGCCGAGCCGGGCGATCGGCTGGATGCGCGGAATGTCGAGCTTGCCTTCCGGCGTCAGCACGTCGTCCCGCACGTGGATCCGCTTCACCTCGCCGAAGACGACGTCGACCGAGCCGGCCTTGCCGCCGGGGAGCCGGGTCGTGGAGAGCCATTTCACCTCGAAATGCGCCGGGCTTTCGGCCACGCGCGGGCCGGGCGCGTCGAGGCAGGCGGCCTTGGTCACGCCGGCTTTCAGGAACTCGTCCTCGCCCTTCGGCAGCTCCATCGCCGAGATGTTGACCGCCTCGCGAAGGTCCCAGGTCGCCATGTTCCAGACGAACCAGCCGGTCTCCTCGGCGTTCAGCACGGTGTCCTTGCGCCGCCCGTCGGGCGCGACATTGGCGGCGAACATCACCATCGGCGGGTCGAAGGTCAGGTTCTGCCACTGCGAATATGGCGCGAGGTTGGCGGCGCCGTCCCGGTCCACCGTCGAGAGCCAGCCGATCGGCCGCGGCACGGTGCAGGACTTGAACGGGTCGAAGGGCAGCGGGCGGGCGTCGATTCCGGGGCGATACTGCATGGGGCTCCTCGTGCGGCTGCGGCACAGTAGAAGCCGGCGCGGGCGCGAGGAAGGGCAGCGCGCCGATTTCCGTTTCGCCCGGGCCCGGGAGGGAAGAGGAGCGGCGCGCCCCCGTTCCACCCGTCGCGACGCGCAATGAATCTGGCGACTTGACCGGCGACCGTCCGCAGCGGGAGCATCGCCGCAAACAAGGGGAGAGACGCCATGTTCCTGCCGGACCTCTTCAAGGGCCAGCGCATTCTCGTCACCGGCGGCGGCACCGGCCTCGGCCGGGCGATGGCGGAGCGTCTGCTCGGCCTCGGCGCGGAGATCGTCATCTGCGGCCGCCGCGAGGCGGTGCTGAAGGAGGCGGCGGCGGAGATGTCCGCCACCGGCGGGCGGGTGGATTTCTACCCGCTCGACATCCGCAACGCCGGCGCCGTCGAGGAGATGGTGGAGGACTGCTTCGCCCATGGCGGCCTCACCGGCCTCATCAACAACGCCGCCGGCAACTTCATCGCCCGGACGGAGGACCTATCCCCGCGCGGCTTCGACGCCGTCGCGAACATCGTGATGCACGGCACGTTCTATGTGACGCAGGCGGTCGGGAAGCGGTGGATCGCGGCGGGAACCGGCGGCTCGGTCCTCTCGGTCGTGGTGACATGGGTGCGGAACGGCGGGCCCTTCGTCGTCCCCTCCGCGATGTCGAAGGCGGCGGTGGCGGTGTTTCGGCGGAC
>CALFYQ010000214.1 GCA_937952085.1 uncultured Paracoccaceae bacterium
CCCGCCAGAGCCGCCAGACGGCGCCGAAGGCGACGATCTCGCCCGCCGCCGGGTGGAGCCAGAACGGCGTCTTCTCCTTCCCCTCCCGCCGCCACTCGTAGAAGCCCGATGCGGGGACGAGGCAGCGCGTCTCCCGCGCCGCGTCGCGGAAGGCGGGCTTCTCGGCGATGGTCTCGGAGCGGGCGTTGATGAGAAGCGGGCCGGCGGAGGGCTTGTCGTACCAGCGCGGCAGGAAGCCCCAGCGCATCCGCGCCATCCGCCGCACGCCGCCCTCGGAGACCACCGCCTCCACCTCCTGCGTCGGGCAGACGTTCCAGCGCGGGCCGCGCGCCACGAGCGCCGGGTCGGGCGCGGCGTCGAAGATCTCCGCCACCATCTGGTGGGGCAGGGTCAGGGCGAAGCGGCCGCACATGCGCCCTTCCTAGCCGGCCGGGCCGCCGCAGAAAAGTTCGCTCAGGCGGCGCGGCGGCGGCGGAGCGTCTCCACCGGGCTTTCGCCGAACCGGGCGCGATAGGCGCCGGCGAAGCGGCCGAGATGGGCGAAGCCGCATTCGAGGGCGATCTCCGTCACCGTCGCCGCGCCCGCGCCCGGGCCGGCGCGGAGCCGGAGCCGCGCCGCATCGAGCCGGATCGCGTTGAGCGCGGCGCGCGGCCCGTGCCCGCGCGCGGCGTGGAAGGCGAGCTCCAGGCTGCGGCGGCCGACGCCGACCGCCCGGGCGATCTCGGCGACGGAAAGGGGCTCCTCATGGCGGGCGCGCATCACCTCCTCCGCCTCCCGCACCCGGCCGAGCGGCGCCGGCGGGAAGCCGGCGGGCGGCGCGCCGATTACGAGCCCCGTCGCGGCGTCGAGCAGCGCCGCCTCCGCCACGGCCGCGGCCTTCCGCCGGCCCGGGCCGACGCTCTCCAGCGCCCGCACGAGATAGGCGATGTAATCCGCCATGTCCTCGGCGCAGGGCGCGGCGAGGCCGTCGGTCAGGTCGACGCGGCGGCCCTCGGCCTCCAGCGCCCGCCTCAGCTTCGCGATCGGCGCCAGCAGAACCGCGGCGCAAAAGCGGCCGTCCTCGTCGGGCGTCACCTGCGTGACGCGCTCGTTGGGGGGAAAGAGCAGGGCCGCGCCGGGCCGGGCGGCATAGCTTCGCCGCGCGACGCGCGCCTCGATCGCGCCCCGGACGGGCGCCAGGATCGTCGCGTATTCGCTTTCGCCCAGTTCGATCTCGTGACCACTCGATTCGACGGTCGACACCCTCAACCCGCCTTCGAGCCGCGCGTTGGACACCCGGAGCCAGTCGCCGCCGGCGAGAAACCGGAAGGCCCGCGTATCGGCGAACATGCGGGATCTGCCGCCGCCGGCGAGGGAATTCGGCTCGTACGCATGAGCGGG
>CALFYQ010000215.1 GCA_937952085.1 uncultured Paracoccaceae bacterium
AGCCGGGTCAAACGGATCGCCGGCAAGCGGTTCGACGGGCTGGCGCCGGAGGGCTCCTTCCTCGCCCAGCTTCTCGCGAAACACGGGATTGACCCGCGCGAGCGCGCGATCCGCAGCCATGGCCGCTTCGCTTTCGGCGAGTACGACGAGGCTATTGATTAGGCGAAAACTAATTTTCGCTGCGGAAAGTGTTGCTTTTCCGAAGCGTGCCCGCGCCCCATCATACCGCTATCCACGACGAGGAGAGAGCGATGATCCGCACCGGCGCCGAGTACCGCGACTCGATCCGCGACGGGCGCGCCGTCTATATCGACGGCCAGCGCGTGAAGGACGTTACGACCCACCCCGCCTTCAAGCCGCTGGTCGATATCCGCGCCCGCATCTACGACATGGCGCATGAGCCGGCGACGCAGCCGGTGATGACGGTGCGGGACGGCGAGGAGCTGAACGCCGTCGGCAACGCCCTCCCCCACACCCAGGCGGACTGGTGGGCGAAGCGCCGGGCGACCGATGCGGTGATGGAGGATGTCGGCGGCGTCGTCACCCGCGTCGGCGACGAGACGGTCGGCGAGATGTGGTCCCTTTATGACGGGCAGGACGTGCTCAACGAGGTCGACCCGCAATTTTCGAAGAACATCGGGCGGCACATCTTCCGCGTCCTCCGCGAGGACCCGTTCCACGTCTCCGCCAACACCGATCCCAAGGGCGACCGCTCCAAGCGCCCGCAGGATCAGGACCCGGACATGCTCCTCCACGTCGTGAAGGAGACCGACGCCGGAATCGTCGTCCGCGGCGCGAAATACGAGACGGCGGCGGCCTACGCCAACCAGGCATTCACCAAGCCCACCATCGCCAACTGGGGGAACGCCGAGCTTTCCGACTACGCGGTCGGCTTCATCTGCGATCTCGGCTCGCCGGGCATGAAGTTCATCTGCCGCTCCGGCTTCGCCGGCATCCGGCCTGACGCGCGGGACTATCCGCTCGCCAACCGGTTCGACGAGGTCGACACGCTCGTCATCTTCGACGACGTGCTGATCCCCTGGGAGAACGTCCTCTTCTACCGCCACACCAAGGCGGCGACCTTCATCCGCGCCACGCTACACCGCTATTCCGCCTTCGCCTTCGTGCAGCGCACGCTGAAGCAGGCGGACCAGATGATCGGCGCCGCGCTCTTCAACGCGCGCCAGACCGGGCTCGACAAGCAGCAGGCGGTGCAGGAGAAGCTGGCCGAACTCGCGGTCTGGCGGGAGGGGATCAACGCCCACCTCACCGCCGCCATCGCCCTCGCGGAGCCCTCGCCCGCCGGGCTCCTGATGCCGAACCAGTCGCTCCTCTACACCGGCCGGGTCCACGCCATCTCCAACCTCGCGAAGATGATCCACATCGCGCGTGAGCTTTGCGGCGGGCAGATCTGTGTCACCCCGAACGTCGCCGACTTCGAGGCGGAGGAGACGCGGCCCTGGCTGGAGAAGTTCTACACCGTCAACGAGGGCTGGGTGGCGGAGGACCGGCGGAAGCTCCTCGCCTTCGCGCGGGACCTTCTCAATTCGGACTATGCCGGCCACCGGCTGACCTTCCAGCTCTTCGCCCAGTCCCCGCCCTTCGCCCACCTCGCGGCGGTTTACCGCAACTTCGACTGGGACGGCCCGCTCGATTTCGTGCAGCGCAGCGCCGGCCTCTCGGATAGGGTTTTCCCGGAGAGCGGGCGCGCGAAGGGAGACGGCGCCGTGGCGAAATGGTTCGTCGACAATCTCCCGAAGGCGGCGGAGTGAACGATGACGCGGCATGAGCCCATCGACGCGGCTTCCGAGCTGAAGGCGAACGTCGCGGTCCCGTTCGAGCGGGCGCGGGCGATGCCGCGGTCGGTCTACACCTCAGACGCCTTCCTGAAGCGGGAGATGGAGGAGATCTTCGCACGCGAATGGTATTGCGTCGGCCGCGCCGACCAGTTCGCGAAGCCCGGAGACTATGTCGCGACCGAACTCGCCGGGCGGCCGATCTTCGTGGTGCGGGACAAGGAAGGCGCGCTCCGCGGCTTCTCCAATGTCTGCCGCCACCGCATGTCGACCCTGCTCGAGGGGACCGGCAACACCGGCTCCATCGTCTGCCCCTACCACGCCTGGACCTACGGGCTCGACGGCAAGCTCCGCGGCGCGCCTGGCATGGCGCAGAACGAGGCGTTCCGGCGGGAGGAGATCTGCCTCCCCGCGGTCCGCTGCGCCGAATGGCTCGGCTGGGTGCTCGTCACCCTCAACCCCGACGCGCCGGAGCCAGCCGAGCAGCTTTCCGAGGTCGAGGCGCTGATCGGCGATTTCGGCATGGAGCGCTACCAGCAGACCTTCCAGGAGGAGTGGCGCTGGAACACCAACTGGAAGGTGCTCGCCGAGAACTTCATGGAGAGCTACCACCTGCCGGTCTGCCACGGGCCGACCATCGGCAGCTTCGTGAAGCTGGAGGAGATGGAGTGCCCGCCGGGCCTTCCCGCCTTCAACTATCACTGGATCCTGAAGGACCCGAACTTCTTCCTCTCCGTCGCGCACCCGACCAACACCAGCCTCAAGGGCGAGCGGCGGCGGATGACCTATCTCATCACCGTCTATCCCTCGCTCCTCATCACGCTGACGCCGGGCTATTTCTGGTATCTCTCGCTGCACCCCGATGGCGTCGACCATGTCCGCATCCTCTATGGCGGCGGGCTCGCGCCGGAATTTGTCGCGGACCCGGCGGCGGCGGAGCATTTCGCCAACACCAAGAAGCTCCTCGACGAGGTGAACGAGGAAGACAAGCACTGCACCCAGCGGGTCTATCAGGGCCTCTGCTCCGACCTCGCCGAACCGGGCCCGCTCTCTCATCTCGAGCGCCCGAACTGGGATTTCGCGCGGTGGATCTCCGAGAGGCTGGGGTGAGCGAGCCGGCGCCGCTCCGGGCGCGCTTCCTCGAGGGGATGAGCCGGGCGGCGGCGACGGTCAACGTCGTGACGACGGACGGGCCGGCGGGGCGCGCGGGCGTCACCGTCTCCGCCATGTCCTCCGTCTCGGCGGACGGCGAGAAACCGACCATGCTGGTCTGCGTCCACCACAAGTCGACCGCGGCCGAGACGATCCTGAAGAACGGCGTCTTCTGCGCCAACGTCCTCCGCGACGACCAGTCGGACATCTCCGACGCCTTCGCCGGCCGCCTGCCGCAACCCGGCGGCGACAAGTTCGCCTGCGCCGAATGGCGGCGGATGGCCACCGGCGCGCCGCGCGTGGTGGACCCGCTCACCGCCTTCGATTGCCGCGTGGTGAGCGGCGAGCGCGTCGGCACGCACCATGTCTTCATCGGCGAGGTGGAGGAGATCTGGCTGGCCGAGACCGGCTCCCCCCTCATCTTCGCCAACCGGGCCTATGGCGCGGCGGTGCGGCTCGGCGCCGGGCCGAAGGGGCGGGAGGCGGCGGGCAAGCTCTCCGTTGGCGCGCTCCACACGATCGGGCCCTATGTTCTGCCCGGCGTCCTCCAGAAGCTGGTGGAGGAGGTCGGCGATCTCGATATCGAGATCCACGAGGGCGACCAGGCGCATCTGGCGCGAAAGCTCCGCGCCGGCGAGATCGACCTCGCCTTCCTCTACGACATCCGTCTCGGCCGCGGCTTCTCAACCATCCCGATCACAGACCTTCACCCCTATGTCCTCTTGTCCGAGGGCTCACAGATGGCGGCGCGGGAGAAGTGGCGCCTCGCCGATCTCGCGGCGGAGCCGATGGTGCTGCTGAACTCGCCGCCGAGCCGGGACTATTTCCTTGGCCTCTTCGACGGCGTCGCGACGCCGCGCGTCGCCTACACCGCGCAGAGCTTCGAGATGGTGCGAGGGCTCGTCGCGCATGGGCTCGGCTACACGATCCTCGCCACCAAGCCGGCCTCGCCGATGAGCTATGACGGCAAGGCGCTGACGATCCGGCCGCTGGCGGACGAGGTGAAACCCTCCCGCCTCGTCCTCGCGCAGCGCGAGGCGGCGGAGCGGAGCCCGCTTTCCGAGACCTTCATACTTCAC
>CALFYQ010000216.1 GCA_937952085.1 uncultured Paracoccaceae bacterium
GGCTTCTATGGTTACGCCAACATCACTGCCGAAATCCAGGAAGTCTTCGCCGCCTATTACGACATGTTCCCGCCCTATGAGGGCGTGGCGCTTCTGGAGGCGATGGCGAAGCGGACCTTCTACGCCCGCGCCTGGTCGGCCTTCCTGGAGGAATATCCGCTCGTCCTCACCCCGTTCCTGCCGACGCCGTTCTTCGCCCCGAACCGGGACGCCGAAGGGCTGGCCGGCGCGCGGGAGGCGCTGGGGCGGGCGCACTGGTCCTTCGCGATGAACTTCCTCGGCCTGCCGGCGGGCAACGTGCCGGCGCTCTTCGACGGCAGGCAGCCCTTCGGCGTGCAGATCGTCGGCCAGCGGTTCCGCGAGGACCTGATCCTCGAGGCCTGCGCCGCGGTCGAGGCCCGCGCGGGGTCGATGGCGGAGCGGCTCTGGGCGCGCGAGGGTTGAGCCTCCGGGCCGGCCGCGGGGGCGAATCCCCGGCATTGTAACAAAAATTCATCGGCTCCCCCGGTTGCGGGGGGGCCGCGCGCCCGCCACCTGACACGCACCGTCGGAGGCCGCCTGAGGGGGCCGAAGCCTCCGAAATCCCGTGGGAGTGCGCTTTGGAATTTCTGCTGGCCGAGGCGCTCGGCAAACCTGTCTGGGCGTGGCTCTTCTTCATCGCCCTGGTCATCGGCCTTCTCGCCTTCGACCTCGGCGTGCTGCATCGGGGCTCCAAGGAGATCGGCGTCAGGCAAAGCCTCCGGCTCTCGGCCTTCTACATCGTGATCGGCCTTCTCTTCTCGCTTTGGGTGCTGCATTTCGCCGGCGAGCAGGCGGCGGTGGACTATCTGACCGGCTTCGTCGTCGAGAAGAGCCTGGCGATGGACAACATCTTCGTCATCGCGATGATCTTCACCTATTTCGGGATTCCGCGGGCCTTGCAGCACCGGGTGCTGGTCTATGGCGTGATCGGCGTCCTCCTGCTCCGCGGCGTGATGATCGGCGCCGGCGCGGCGATCGTCGCCGAGTTCGAGTGGGTGCTGCTGATCTTCGCGGCCTTCCTCGTCTTCACCGGGGTGAAGATGCTGACCTCGGGGGAGGAGGAATACGATGTCGCCGGCAACCCGATCCTGAAGTTCCTGCAGCGGAACATGCGGGTCTCCCACAACCTCCACGGCGACCGGTTTTTCGTCTGCGAGCCCTGCCCGCGGCATGGGCGCCTCCGCCGGGTGGCGACGCCGCTTTTCCTTGCGCTGGTGATGGTCGAACTCGCGGACGTGATCTTCGCGGTCGACTCGATCCCGGCGATCTTCGCCATCACGACCGACCCCTACGTGGTCTACACTTCCAACATCTTCGCCATTCTCGGGCTCCGCGCGCTCTTCTTCGCGCTCTCGGCGATGATGCACCGCTTCGCCTACATGCAGGCGGCGCTGGCGCTGGTGCTCATCTTCATCGGCGGCAAGGTGATCCTCGCCGAGTTCCTCGATCTCGAGAAGGTGCCGGCGACCTTCTCGCTCGGCGTGACGCTCGCGATCCTCGCCGGCGGGGTGCTCTATTCGCTCTGGCGGACCCGCGGCGACGCCGGGACCGTGGCCGCCGGGCCCGAGGCGGCGGCCGTTTCGCGAGACTGAACCGCCCCATCGCCCAATTTGCAGGCGCCGGGCCCGGGCGTGATGGCTTCGAGAGAGGCGCCTGCCTCCCGGCGCCGCGCCCGTTCGCATAAGCGATTGTGGCGCCGCCGCGAATTTGCTTAGAATCGGCGTGAGGGAGGACCGCCGACGATGTTCGACGAGATGAACGGCGATGCCGGCGCTCTCCGCCAGCCCTATGCGGGGGTCGCGCGCTGGATCGAGAAGACCGGCGCCGACGCGCTGAGGTTGAAGACCGAGGAAGCCGAGGCGATCTTCCGCCGCATCGGCATCACCTTCGCGGTCTATGGCGAGGGCGGCGATCCGGAGCGACTGATCCCGTTCGACCTGATCCCGCGCGTCTTCGATGCGGCGGAATGGCGGCGGCTGGAGCGCGGCATCAAGCAGCGCGCCCGCGCGCTCAACGCCTTCCTCTGGGACGTCTACCACCGCGGCGAAATCATGAAGGCCGGCATCGTGCCGGAGCGGCTGGTCTATCGCAACGAGGCCTTCCTGCCGGAGATGGTGGGCTTCGATCCGCCCGGCCGGGTCTATTCCCACATCGTCGGCATCGACATCGTGCGGACCGGCGAGCGCGACTTCCAGGTGCTGGAGGACAATTGCCGCACGCCGTCCGGCGTCTCCTACATGCTGGAGACCCGCACGGTGATGATGCGGATGTTCCCCGAGCTCTTCAAAGGCGCCTCGATCGACCCGGTGGACGATTACCCGGACCTTCTGCGCAAGACGCTGGAGGAGGTGGCGCCGCCGGCCTGCAAGAGCTCGAACCCGATCTGCGTGGTGCTGACGCCGGGCTCGCTCAACTCCGCCTATTACGAGCATTCCTTCCTCGCCGACCGGATGGGCGTTGAGCTGGTCGAGCCGCAGGACCTTTTCGTCAACGAGGGCCGGGTCTGGATGCGGACGACGCGCGGGCCGCAGCGGGTGGACGTGATCTACCGCCGGATCGACGACGACTATCTCGACCCGCTGACCTTCCGGCCGGACAGCGTGCTCGGCGTCGCCGGGCTGATGCAGGTCTATCGCACCGGCGGCGTCACCATCTGCTCCGCGCCCGGCGCGGGCGTGGCGGACGACAAGGCGGTCTACTGCTACGTTCCGGAGATGATCCGGTTCTATCTCGGCGAGCAGCCGATCCTCGACAACGTGCCGACCTGGCGCTGCTCGGAGCCGGACGAGCTGGCCTATGTTCTCTCCCACCTTTCCGAGCTGGTGGTGAAGGAGGTGCACGGCTCCGGCGGCTACGGCATGCTGATCGGGCCGAAATCCACCAAGGAGGAGATCGAGACCTACGCCAAGCGGATCGAGGCGGAGCCGGACGATTTCATCGCCCAGCCGACGCTGGAGCTCTCCACCGCGCCCTCGATCGCCGGCGGCGGGATCGCGCCGCGGCATGTCGACCTTCGGCCCTATTGCCTGGTCGGGCAGGAGATGCGGCTTTCCCCCGGCGGCTTGACGCGCGTCGCGCTCCGCGAGGGCTCCCTCGTCGTCAACTCCTCGCAGGGCGGCGGGGTGAAGGACACGTGGGTTCTCTCGGAATGAGCGGGGGCGAGCCATGCTGAGCCGCGCGGCCGAAAACCTCTTCTGGATGGCGCGCCATCTCGAGCGCGCCGAGGGCGCGGCGCGCCTCATCGCCATGGGCCAGCGGATGACGCTGATCCCGGGCCCGAGCCGGGACGAGTGGCGCTCCGTCGCCTCCGCCGCCGGGGCCGAGACGGTGTTCGAGGACCGCGAGCGGATTTCCGAGGCCGACATCGTCGACAAGCTCGTTCTCTCGCCGGACGTGCCCTCCTCGATCCGCTACTGCCTCAACCGGGCGCGGGACAATGCGCGCGCCGTCCGCACCGGCATCACAATGGAGATGTGGGAGGCGCTGAACGACGGCTGGCGCCGGCTGGAGACGCTGGACAACGCCGCGGCGCTCCGCGACCTCCCTTCGATCCTCGACTGGGTGAAGACCCGCGCCTCGATCTTCCGCGGCGCCGCCGAGACCTCGATGCTGCGGACCGACGGCTATTACTTCCTCCGCGCCGGCGGCCTGATCGAGCGGGCGGACCTGACGCTGCGGCTGCTCGACGTGAAATACTATGTCCTCCTGCCGGAGACGGAGATCGTCGGCGGCGGGCGGGACCACCACCAGTGGACCTCGGTGCTGCACGCCACCTCGGCGAGCCGGGCCTATCACCATGTCTATCGCGGCGATTTCAGCCCGTGGAAGATCAGCGACTTCCTGATCCTCAACCCGCGGTTCCCGCGTTCGGTGGCGTTCTGCTACAACGAGCTCGCCCGCTATCTCGAGCTTCTTGCCATCGCCTATGGCGAGCGGAAGCCCTGCCACATGCTGGTCGGCGAGATGGTCTCGCGCCTCGCGGACACCGAGATGGGGGAGATCTTCGCCACCGGGCTGCACGAATTCACATCGGAAGCGATCGGCCACAACGCGCGGCTTTCCGGCGCGATCCATCGCGCCTATCATTTCTGACCCATGCGCCTGTCCATCCGCCACATCACCACCTACGCCTACGAGCCGACCGCGGCGCGCGTCGCGCTGAAGCTGCGGCTCTTTCCGGCGACGCTGCCTTCGCAGACCGTGCGCTCCTGGCGGGTGACGGTGAACGGCGAGGAGCCGCAGACCCGCTGCTCGAACGGCTGGGGCGACGAGGAGGCGATCTGGATCGCGCAGGACGGCGCCTCCGAGGTGCAGGTGCTGGCCGAGGGCGTGGTCGAGACGCGGGACGTGAACGGCGTTCTCCGGAACTGGAAGATGCCGGCGCGGCCGGCGATGTTCCTGCGCGAGACGGCGCTCACCGAGCCCTCGCCCGAGATCCTCGAACTCGCGATTTCTGCGACCGAGGGCAAGCACGGCCTCGCCTCCGCCCATGCGCTGAGCGAGGCGGTGAGCGAGGCGATCGAGTATCGCGCGAACTCCACCACGCCGGACACGACGGCGGCGGAGGCGCTGCGGCAGGGCTCCGGCGTCTGCCAGGACCATGCGCATGTGCTGATCGCCGCCGCGCGGTCGCTCGGCGCGGCGGCGCGCTATGTGGTCGGCTATCTCTTCGTCGGCGAAGGCGACGAGGCGGCGCTGGCCGACGAGATCGGCACGCATGCCTGGGTCGAGATCTGGATCGACGGCCTCGGCTGGGTCGGATTCGACCCTTCCAACCGGATCTGCCCGACGGACCATTACGTCCGCCTCGCGGCGGGCCTTGACGCCGTCGACGCGGCGCCGCTTCGTGGCTCCGTCACCGGCGCGACGGAGGAGACTCTCGCCACCGAGGTGCAGGTGGCGCAGACGCAGTCGCAGACCCAACAATAACTCCTCGGGGAAGGGGACGGCCGATGACCTACTGCGTGGGGCTCAAGCTCGACGCCGGCATCGTCATGATGTCCGACACGCGCACCAATGCCGGGCTCGACAACATTTCGCGGTTCCGGAAGATGTTCACCTGGGACGTGCCGGGCGACCGGGTGATCTGCGTCTGCTGCGCAGGGAACCTCTCCATCACGCAGGGGCTTCTGGCCCGCGTGAACCAGGCGATCGCCCGCTCGCGCACGGACGACCGGATCGAGACGATCCTGAACGCGCCGACCCTTTTCCGCGCCGCGCAGATCTTCGGCGACGCGATGAAGGACGTGCAGCAGCGCCACCGCGAGACGCTGCACGCGCAGGGCGCCGGGGCGGACGCCTCGATGCTGATCGCCGGGCAGCGGAAGGGCGGGGAGATGCGGCTCTATCTCCTCTATTCCGCCGGCAACTTCATCGAGGCGACGCCGGACACGCCGTTCCTGCAGATCGGCGAGCACAAGTACGGCAAGCCCATCCTCGATCGCGCCGCCAACTTCGAGACCCCGCTGTACGACGGCGTGAAGCTGCTGCTCGTGTCGATGGACTCCACCCTGCGCAGCAACCTGACCGTCGGCCTGCCCATCGACCTGCTGGTCTACCGTCGCGATGCGCTGCGCGTGGAACTCAAGCGTCGCATC
>CALFYQ010000217.1 GCA_937952085.1 uncultured Paracoccaceae bacterium
CTCCATGATCCGGTGCCAGAGAAGCCGCGCCGCGCGAAGCTTCGCCGCCTCCATGAAGAAGTTCATGCCGATGGCGAAGAAGAAGGAGAGCCGCCCCGCAAAGGCGTCCACGTCCATCCCCGCGTCCATCGCCGCCTTCACGTATTCCTTGCCGTCGGCGAGGGTGAAGCCGAGCTCCTGCACCAGGTTCGCCCCGGCCTCCTGCATGTGATAGCCGGAGATCGAGATCGAATTGTATTTCGGCATGTTCGCCGCGGTGTAGCCGATGATATCGGAGACGATCCGCATGCTCGGCTCGGGCGGATAGATGTACGTGTTCCGGACCATGAACTCCTTGAGGATGTCGTTCTGGATGGTCCCCGATAGCTCCTCGAGCTTCGCGCCCTGTTCGAGCCCGGCGACGATGAAGGAGGCGAGCACCGGGATCACCGCGCCGTTCATCGTCATCGAGACGGACATCTCCTTCAGCGGGATGCCGTCGAACAGGATCTTCATGTCCTCGACCGAGTCGATCGCGACGCCGGCCTTGCCGACATCGCCGATCACCCGCGGGTGGTCGCTGTCATAGCCGCGATGGGTGGCGAGGTCGAAGGCGACGGAAAGGCCCTTCTGCCCCGCCTCCAGCGCCTTGCGGTAGAAGGCGTTCGACTCCTCGGCGGTGGAGAAACCGGCATATTGCCGGATCGTCCAGGGCCGGCCGGTGTACATCGTCGCCTTCGGGCCGCGCAGGAACGGCGCGAAGCCCGGCAGCGAGTCGAGATGGCCGATCCCGTCGAGGTCCGCCGCGGTGTAGAGCGGCTTCACCGGAATGCCTTCCGGCGTCTCCCAGGTGAGCGTGTCGGGGCTGGCGCCGCGCAGTTCCTTCTCGGCGAGCTTCGACCAGTCCTTGAGATCGGGCTTCGCTTTCATACTCGCTCTCCTCGCCGCCGAACGGCCTCTCGGCGCGGGCGGACCCTCATCCCTTGAACTTATCCTGCGGCTCTAGGGTAAGAAAGTCCGCGATGGAACGCGACATGGCGCCGGCCTTCGGGGCGCATCGCCCCTTCGCTTTCTTGCGCCGGGCGCCTAGTTTGTCGGCATGAACCGGCCGATCACCCGCCGCCTGCTGGTCGCGCTTGCCGCCGTTTGGGCGGCGGCCGGGCCGGCGAGAGCCATCGACGACGATCCGCTTTCGGCCTTCCTCTGGGAACGTCGGCCGATCGTCGTCTTCGCCGACAGCGCGCGCGACCCGCGCTTTCAGGAGCAGGTCGACGGCCTCGCCGCCCGCGAGGCGGAGCTTGAGGCTCGCGACGTGACGCTCCTATTCGACACCGACCCAGCGGCGAAGGGGCCGCTCCGGCGGAAACTCCGGCCGCGCGGCTTCCAGGTCGTGCTGATCGACAAGGATGGGCGGGTGATCCAGCGCGCGCCGCACCCGACTTCGGCCGATGCGCTCATTCGCGCCATCGACCGCACGCCGATCCGCCGGCGGGAGATCGATGAGCGACGCGGTCTGACCGAGTGAGCGCGCGCGAGACAGGCCTGGCCTGTCAGCCGAAGCCGCCCGAAAGGGCCCCGGTTGCGCCTGGCGGCGGCGGGGAGCGCAAACGGCCGCCCCGCTGCGCCATGTCCAGGCTGGCGCGACCGGCCGCCGCCGCGTTGCGAAGCGCCGAAGCGCTCCGCCTCACTCGAACTCCATGATCACCTCGTCGACGGCGAGGGTCTGGCCGGCGGCGGTCTTCACCGCCTTGACCACGCCCTTCCGCTCGGCGCGAAGCACGTTCTCCATCTTCATCGCCTCGACGACGCAAAGCGCCTGGCCTTCCTCGACCGCCTCGCCGGGTTCGACCGCGATGGAGCGGATCAGCCCCGGCATCGGGCAGAGGAGGAGCTTCGAAGTGTCCGGCGGGGTCCGCTCCTTCATCAGGGAGGCGAGTTCGGCCTGCCGCGGCGTGCGGACATGGACCTTGAGGTCCGCGCCCCGGTGGCGGATGCGGAAGCCCGAAGTGATCTTCCCGGCCTTCAGCGCCATCTTCCGGCCGCCGACATCGACCAGCGCCAGCGGGTCCCCCGGCGTCCAGTCCGAGGAGACGCGGAGCGCGGCGCCTTCGGCGAAGTTCACCGTGGCGCCTTCCGGGTCGGCGTCGATGGAGACCTCGAAGCGGAGGCCGCCGAGCGTCACCACCCAGTCCCGCCCGACCTTCCGCTCATGGTTGTCCATTCGGCCGGAGACGCGGGCGCGGCGGATCTCCGCCACCCGGTTCATCGCCGCCGCCGCCGCCGCGATGCGCCGCAGCGTCTCCTCGTCAAGCTCGGCGCCGGCGAAGCCCTCGGGCCATTCCTCGGCGATGAAGGCGGTGGTCATGTCCCCCGCCTGGAACTTCGGATGGTCCATGACGGCCGAGAGGAAGGGGAGGTTGTGGCCGATCCCCTCCACCTCGAAGGCGTCGAGCGCGTCGCGCATCCCGGCCACCGCCTCGGCCCGCGTCTCGCCCCAGGCGCAGAGCTTGGCGATCATCGGGTCGTAATGCATCGAGATCTCGCCGCCTTCGAAGACGCCGGTGTCGTTGCGCACCTTGCCGGGAACCTCGGCCGGCGGGCGATAGCGCGTGAGCCGCCCGATCGAGGGCAGGAAGCCGCGATAGGGGTCCTCGGCGTAGAGCCGGCTCTCGATGGCCCAGCCGTTGATGCCGATATCGGCCTGCGAGAAGGGAAGCTTCTCGCCGTTGGCGACGCGGATCATCTGCTCGACGAGGTCGATCCCGGTGATGAGCTCCGTCACCGGATGCTCCACCTGGAGCCTCGTGTTCATCTCGAGGAAGTAGAAGTTCCGCGCCCCATCGACGATGAACTCCACCGTGCCGGCGGAGCGATAGCCGACCGCGCGGGCGAGGGCGCAGGCCTGCTCGCCCATCGCCTTCCGTGTCTCGGGGTCGAGAAAGGGCGAGGGCGCCTCCTCGATCACCTTCTGGTTCCGCCGCTGGATCGAGCATTCGCGCTCGTTGAGCCAGAGCGTGTTGCCGTGCCCGTCGGCCAGCACCTGGATCTCGATGTGCCGCGGCTGGGTGACGAACTTCTCGATGAAAATCCGGTCGTCGCCGAAGGACGACGCCGCCTCGTTCTTGGAGGACTGGAAGCCCTCCCGCGCGTCCCTCTCGTTCCAGGCGATGCGCATGCCCTTGCCGCCGCCGCCGGCGCTGGCCTTGATCATCACCGGATAGCCGATGGAGGCGGCGATCGTCACCGCCTCGTCGGCGTCGGCGATCAGGCCCATATGGCCCGGCACGGTGGAGACGCCCGCCTCGGCGGCGAGCTTCTTCGAGGTGATCTTGTCGCCCATCGCCTCGATCGCCGTCGCCGGCGGGCCGATGAAGGCGACGCCCTCGGCCTCGAGCGCCTGGGCGAACTTCGCGTTCTCCGAGAGGAAGCCGTAGCCGGGGTGGACCGCCTGCGCCCCGGTATTCCGGATCGCGTCCATGATCTTGTCGATCACGATGTAGGACTGGGAGGCCGGCGGCGGGCCGATATGCACCGCCTCGTCCGCCATCTTCACATGGAGCCCGCCGCGATCCGCATCGGAATAGACCGCGACGGTCCTGATGCCCATCTTCCGCGCCGTCTTGATGACCCGGCAGGCGATCTCGCCGCGGTTCGCGATCAGGATCTTGTCGAACATCCGGTCCTCGTCTCCCTCGTTCCGCGCGGCTCGGGGCGCGTATCGGTCTCCATGCCCCGTTCCGCGGCCCCAGTCCACAGGCGGATCGACTCTGCTCAGGGCCGTGCGGCCTCCGGCGCTCCGGGCTCCCGCCGGGCCGCCGCCTCGCGCAGGAGCTTTCGGAACTTCGGGCATTCCATGTGGCTCGGCACCGGGCATTCCGCGATGTGCCGGAGGAGGGTCCGGAGCGCCGAAAGCTCGGCGATTTTCGCCTCGAGCGCATCGGCCTTGGCGTGAAGCGCTGGCCGCGGCAGGTCGCGCGGCCCGCCCCTCGCGAAGATCGCCGCGATCTCGGCCAGAGAGAAGCCGGCGGCGCGGCCGAGCGCGATGAAGGCGAGGCGGAGGAGCGCGTCCGCCCCGTATTGCCGGCGGAGCCCGCGCCGGCCAAGCGATTCGATCAGGCCAAGCGCCTCGTAATAGCGGAGCGCGGAGGGCTTCGCGCCGGAACGGGCGGCGACCTCGCCGATGTCCATCAGCACCATGTTGACCTCAAGCTGGCTTGAAGTCCCATCCTCCGTGGCCGTTGCGAATCCCGCAAGAGGCACAGGCCATGAACGCCCCTCATTCAATCACCGCCCGCCCGCCGGCCCCGCGCGCCGCGCTGGCGGCGCTCACCCTCTCCACCCTCGCCGCCTCGCTCGGGGTCAGCGTCGCGACCGTGGCGCTCCCCGCCCTAGCGGCCGATCTCGGGGCGACGCTCGGCGGCGCGCAATGGGCGATGCTGGCCTATCTCCTGACGCTGGCGGCGGCGGTCGTCCCGGCCGGCCGGCTGGGGGACATGGCGGGGCGGCGCCGCGTGCTGCTCGCCGGTCTCGCGCTCTTTGCGCTCGGCGGGGTGCTGGCCGGGCTCGCTCCGGGCGTCGCCACGCTCGCCGCCGCGCGGGCGCTCCAGGGCGTCGGCGGCGCGGCGATGACGGCGCTGTCACTCTCGGCGGCGCGGGATGCGGCGGCGCCGGAACGGCTCGGCCGCGCTATGGGCGCGCTCGGCGCAGCCTCGGCCTTCGGCACCGCGCTCGGGCCCTCGCTTGGCGGGCTGCTGGTGGCCGGGTTCGGCTGGCGGGCGGCCTTCCTCGCCCTCGCGCCGCTCGGCGGGCTCGCCTTCGCCCTCGCCTGGCGGGCGCTGCCGGAGAGCGGGCGCGCGAAGGCGCCGGGCCGGTTCGACCTCGCCGGCGCGGCGCTCCTCGCCGCGATCCTCGCCGCCTGATGCCTGGCGATGAAGGCGGCGGCGAGCGGGTTCGGGCCCGTCGAGGCGGCGCTGGCCGGCGGCGCGCTTCTCCTCCTGCCGCTCTTCCGGCGGGTCGAGGCGCGGGCGGCCGCGCCGCTGATCGAAACGGCGCCGCTCCGCGACGGCGGGCTCGCCGCCGGGCTCATCGCCAACGCCCTCGTCTCGACGATGATGATGACGACGCTGGTGGTCGGCCCGTTCCTCCTCACCTTGGGCCTCGGCCTCGACGCCGCGCGCGCCGGGCTGGCGATGGCGGCCGGGCCCGCGGCCTCGGCGCTCTCGGGC
>CALFYQ010000218.1 GCA_937952085.1 uncultured Paracoccaceae bacterium
TCGGCAGCGCGCCGGTGACGTCGGCGAGCCCGCCCGTCTTCACGAGCGGCGCGGCTTCGGAGGCGACCGAAAGGACGAGCATGGCTCAGAGCGCGTCGATCATCGGCTGCGTGATGAGAACGACGCCGGACGGGCTTCGGCGGAACCGGGCGGCGTCGGCCGCCGGGTCGTCGCCGACCACGAGATCGGGCGGAATCCGCACGCCCCGGTCGATCACCACGTTCTTCAGCCGGCAGCGGCGGCCGATATCGGCATAGGGCAGGATGATCGCGCCGGAGAGCTCCGAGAAGGAGTTGCAGCGGACCCCGGTGAAGAGGAGGCACTTCTTCAGCCGCGCGCCGGAGACGATGCAGCCGCCCGAGACCATGGAGGAGACGGCCATGCCGCGCCGCCCGTCCTCGTCATGGACGAACTTCGCCGGCGGAGACTGTTCGGCATAGGTCCAGATCGGCCAGTCCCGGTCGTAGAGATCGAGCTCGGGCTCGAAGTCGAGCAGGTCGATATTGGCGCGCCAGAAGGCGTCGATCGTGCCGACATCGCGCCAGTATGGCGCCTTCTGCGCCGGCGACATGACGCAGGAACGGCCGAACGGATGGGCGTAGGCCTTCCCCCGCGCGACCATCTTCGGGATCAGGTTCATGCCGAAGTCGTGCGCGGAGCCCTTGTCCGCGGCGTCTTCCTTCAGCATCTCGATGAGGAGCGAGGTCTCGAAGACGTAGATACCCATGGAGGCGAGCGCCTCGCCCGGCCGGCCCGGCATGGCGGGCGGCTCGGACGGCTTTTCGACGAAATCGAGGATGCGGTCGCTCTCGTCCACCTTCATCACGCCGAAGGCCTTCGCCTCCGCGCGCGGCACCTCGATGCAGCCGACCGTCACCTCCGCGCCGTTCGCGACATGTTCGGCCAGCATGATCGAATAGTCCTGCTTGTAGATGTGGTCGCCGGCGAGCACGACGATGTGCTTCGGCCCGTAGCCTTCGATGATGTCGATGTTCTGGAAGACGGCGTCGGCCGTGCCGAGATACCATTGCCCCTCGTCCACGCGTTGCGAGGCGGGAAGGATGTCGATGCTCTCGTTCCGCTCCGCCTGGAAGAAGTTCCAGCCGCGCTGGAGGTGCCGGATCAGCGAATGCGCCTTGTACTGGGTGGCGACGCCGATCCGGCGGATGCCCGAATTGACCGCGTTGGAGAGGGCGAAGTCGACGATCCGCGTTTTGCCGCCGAAATAGACGGCGGGCTTCGCGCGCCGGTCGGTCAGTTCGTTGAGGCGGGAGCCGCGGCCGCCGGCGAGGACGAACGCCATCGATTGGCGCGCAAGTTGCGCCGCCTGGATGCCCGATTCGGCCATTCGGCCCCTCCCTCGTCGCGGCCGGCTTCGCCGACCGGCTGCATGATAGCGCGTCCGCCGGAAGCTTCACCCCCCGGAATCGCCCTGGACGAGAGAGTTGGAAACACAAGATGATTTATTGCTGAATGGCCGTCGCCGGCGAGACGGGAAACGCCTTTCCCGCCCGAAGGGGCGGTTGGGCCGCGACGCGGCTTCGCTAGGATGGCGGCGATGGCGAAGCTCGTGAAGCGCGCGGCGGCGGCGAAGGGCCGGCACGGAGCCGGTCCGGCCGGGCCGCTGGCCGCCGTTCCCGGTCGCGCCGCGCGCCGACGGAATGAAGTTGAGGCGTCGCCATCTTCGCCGCCCTGCCGAACCGAGCCGATTGCGAGGAGAAAGCCATGACGATCCGACCGGAGCTTCAGGCCGTCACCGACCGGATCGTGAAACGGTCCGAAGCGACGCGCCGGGCCTATCTCGACCGGATCGGGGCGGCGGCGCGGAAGGGGCCGAACCGGGCGCATCTCTCCTGCGGCAACCAGGCCCACGCCTATGCGGCGATGGGGCCGGACAAGGCGGCGCTGGCCGAGGCGCGGGTTCCCGTCCTCGGCATCGTCACCGCCTATAACGACATGCTCTCAGCGCATCAGCCCTTCGAGCGGTTCCCGGACCTCATCCGCGCGGCGGCGCGGAAGGCGGGGGGCGTCGCGCAGGTGGCGGGCGGGGTGCCGGCGATGTGCGACGGCGTCACCCAGGGGCAGGCAGGAATGGAGCTTTCGCTCTTCTCCCGCGACGTGATCGCCATGGCGGCGGGGATCGCCCTCAGCCACGACACGTTCGACGCCGCGGTCTTCCTCGGCGTCTGCGACAAGATCGTGCCGGGGCTGGTGATGGCGGCGGCGGCCTTCGGCCACCTGCCGGCCGTCTTCCTGCCGGCCGGGCCGATGACGACGGGCCTCTCCAACGACGAGAAGTCGAAGGTCCGCAACCGCTTCGCGGAGGGGAAGGCGAGCCGGGAGGAGCTCCTGGCCTCCGAGATGGCGGCCTATCACGGGCCGGGCACCTGCACCTTCTACGGCACCGCCAACACCAACCAGATGCTGATGGAGTTCATGGGGCTGCACCTTCCGGGCGCCTCCTTCGTCAACCCGAACACGCCGCTTCGCGACGCGCTGACCGAGGCGGGGGCGGAGCGGGCGCTCGCGATCACCGCCTTCGGCAACGAATACGCCCCGGCCGGGCTGGTGCTGGACGAGCGGGCCTGGGTGAACGGGATCGTCGGGCTGATGGCGACGGGGGGCTCGACCAACCTCGTGATCCATCTCGTCGCTATGGCGCGGGCGGCGGGGGTGCTGCTCGACGTGGCGGATTTCGCGGCGCTGTCGGAGCTGACGCCGCTTCTCGCGCGGGTCTATCCGAACGGGCTCGCGGACGTGAATCAGTTTCACGCGGCGGGCGGGCTCGGCTTCGCCATCGGCGAGCTTCTGGGCGCGGGCCTCCTCCACGAGGATGTGCTGACCGTCGCCGGCGCCGGGCTCGGCCGCTACGCCGCCGAGCCGAAGCTGCGGGACGGGGCGCTGATCTGGGAGGCGGCCTCGAAGGAAAGCGGCAGCGAGGCGATCCTCCGCCCCGCGGCGCGGCCCTTCCAGGAGACCGGGGGGCTTTCCGTCCTCTCCGGCAATCTCGGGACCGGGGTGATGAAGGTCTCCGCCGTCGCGCCCGAAGCGCGTGTGGTGGAGGCGCGGGCGCGGGTCTTCGACGACCAGGAGGCGGTGAAGGCGGCGTTCCGCGCCGGCGCGTTCACGGAGGACGTGGTGGTGGTGGTCCGCTACCAGGGGCCGCGGGCGAACGGGATGCCGGAGCTGCATTCGCTCACCCCGATGCTCACCATCCTCCAGGGGCGGGGGCTTCGCGTCGCGTTGGCGACGGATGGGCGGATGTCCGGCGCCTCGGGCAAGGTGCCGGCGGCGATCCACGTCACGCCCGAGGCGCTGGCCGGCGGGCCGATCGGCAAGGTGCGGGACGGCGATCTCATCCGGGTGGACCCGGAGGCCGGAACGCTCGAAGTTCTGGAGCCGGGATTCGCGGCGCGGGAGGTGGTCCATCCGGACCTTTCCGCCAACGGGGCGGGAATCGGGCGGGAGCTGTTCGCCGCCTTCCGCGCCCATGTCGGCGGCGCGGAGGCCGGCGCGGCTCTGGCCGTCTGAGGGAGAACGAGATGACGCCGAAAGAGGCCAGCGAGCGAACGCGGGAGGTGGCGGCGCTCGCCCCGATCATCCCGGTGCTGACCGTGGACGACCCGGACACCGCGGACGAGCTGGCCGAGGCGCTGATCGCCGGCGGCCTGCCGGCGCTCGAAGTCACGCTCCGCACCCCTGCCGCGCTCGAATGCATCCGACGGATGGCGCAGGTGCCGGGCGGCGTGGTCGGCGTCGGCACGCTGATGTCGCCGGCCGACGTAAGGGCGGCGAAGGCGGCGGGCGCGCGGTTTGGCGTCTCCCCCGGCGCGACCGACGCGATCCTCGCGGCGGCGGAGGCGGAAGGGCTGCCGATGCTGCCGGGCTCTGCCACGGCGACGGAGGCGATGCGCCTTCTCGAGCGCGGCTATGACTTCATGAAATTCTTCCCGGCGGGAACCTCGGGCGGCGCGCCGGCGCTCAGGGCGCTCTCGGCGCCGCTGGCCGCGATCAAGTTCTGTCCGACCGGCGGGGTGAGCCTTTCCAATGCGCCTGACTACCTCTCGCTGCCGAACGTCCTCTGCGCCGGCGGCTCCTGGGTGGCGCCCGCCGACAAGGTGAAGGCGCGCGACTGGGCCGGGATCGAGGCGCTGGCCCGCGAGGCGGCGGCGCTGGAAAGGAGCGCGAAATGAGCTGGACCGCGCTCGAACCCCATGCCGCGCGCCTGAAGGCGACGACGCTGCGGGCGCTTTTCGCCGCCGATCCGGGGCGGTTCGAGGCGCTCTCCTTCCGGCTCGGCGATCTTCTGATCGACCTCTCGAAGGAGAAACTGGACACGCCCGCGCTCGCCGCTCTGATCGATCTCGCCCGCGCCGCCGGCGTCGAGGCGAAGCGCGCCGCGATGGCGGCGATGGAGCCGATCAACGCCACCGAGAACCGCGCCGTCGGCCACATGCGGCTCCGCTCTGGCCGGGACAAGGAGGTGGAGGAGACGCTTTCCCGCTTCCTCGCCTTCGCGGAGGACGTGCGCGCGGGCGGCGCCGCTCCGCCCGCGGGGCGCTTCACCGATGTCGTCAACATCGGCATCGGCGGCTCCGATCTCGGCCCGGTCATGGCGGTACGGGCGCTCCGGCCCGACCATGACGGGCCGCGGCTCCATTTCGTCTCCAATGTCGACGGCGCGCACATCACTGACGTGCTGGCCGGGCTCGACCCGAAGACGACGCTCGGCATCGTCGCCTCGAAGACCTTCACCACGCAGGAGACGATGGCGAACGCCGGCGCCTTCCGGGACTGGCTCGCCGCCGCCGGCTGCGCCGCGGAGGACCATCTCGCCGCCGTCTCCACCAATTTGAAGGCGACGGGCGCCTTCGGGGTGAGGGACGAGCGCGTCTTCGGGTTCTGGGACTGGGTGGGCGGCCGCTATTCGGTCTGGTCGGCGATCGGCCTGCCGGTCGCCATCGCGGTCGGGGGTGAAGGGTTCCGCGCCTTCCTCGCCGGCGCCCATGCGATGGACGAGCATTTCCTCCACACCCCGCTCGACCGGAACCTGCCGGTCCTCCTCGCCCTCGCGGGGGTCTGGCGGCGCAACATGCTCGGGATGCCGACCGTCGCGCTCATCCCCTACGACCAGCGGCTGGAGCGGTTCCCGGCCTATGTGCAGCAGCTCGACATGGAATCGAACGGCAAGGGCGTGACGCTATCGGGCGTGCCTGCGGGGCGTTCGACCGGGCCGGTGATCTGGGGCGAGCCCGGCACCAACGCGCAGCATTCCTTCTTCCAGCTTCTCCACCAAGGGACGGACCCGATCCCGGTCGAGTTCATCGTCGCCCGCCATGCGCGGGAGGCGGTGGGGGAGCACCACCAGCTTCTCCTCGCGAATTGCCTCGCGCAGTCGCGCGCGCTCGCCTTCGGCCGCACCGAGGCGGAGGCGAAGGCGGGGATGGCGGCCTCCGGCCTGCCAGAGGAGGAGGTGGAGCGCCTCGCCCCGCACCGGAGCTTTCCGGGCGACCGGCCCTCGACGACGATCCTACATGATCGGCTCGACGCGTTCGCCCTCGGGCGGCTGGTGGCGCTCTATGAGCACAAGGTCTTCGTCCAGGGCGCGATCTGGGGCGTCAATTCCTATGACCAGTGGGGCGTCGAGCTCGGCAAGGCGATGGCGAGCGAGCTTGTCCCGATGGTGAAGGGCGCCGCGCCTTCGGCGGAGATGGACGCCTCCACTCTCGGGCTTCTCAAGGCCCTCGGCGAATAGCCGCCGGAAAGAGAAAGGCCCGGAGCGCGGGGCGCTCCGGGCCGGCTATCGCGCCTTGGGAGACGGTTCAGGCCGCGCGGCGGCGAAGCCGCATCCCGCCAAAGAGGCCGACGCCGCCGAGCAGCAGCAGCGCGGAGGCCGGCAGCGGCACGTTGGCGACCGGCTGCGTCGGCAGGCCCGTCAGCACCAGCGGGTGAATCTCGCCGTTGCGGAGCGAAAGGCTGTTGGCGACGATCGTGCCGGTGAAGTTCGACAGCGCGTTCACCACGGCGTTCGGCGCGATGATGTTCGCGCTGAAGGTCTGGTTGAAGGTGAGCGAGGTCGCCTCGAAGAAGTTGAAGATCACGTTCGGCAGCGGGTTGCTGACCTTGCCGGCGAAGTTCACCGTCGCGCCCGAGACGTTGACGATGGTCAGGACGCCCGTGTTCGCCGAGAAGTTCGAGTTCTGGTTGGTGAAGTCGCTGGCCGAAAGGTTGAAATACTCGATCGGCTCGACCGTCGCGCCGGCCGAGAAGACCGGGTTGTTCGAATCCCCGGCGATCACGCCGGTGGTTCCGGCGGCGAGGCCGAGATCTCTCAGGAACAGCGAGTAGCTCTGCATCGCGGCGGCGACGTCGCTCACCGGGATGCCGGCGACGCCGGTGAACTTGGCGCCGTTCTGCGCGTCGACCGTCGCGTTCGCCGCGCCGCCGATCTGGACCGAGCCCTTGAAGGACCGGAGGCCGGAGCCGTTCACATCGCCGGCGATGAAGGTGGTTCCGGAGATGCCGCCGAGATCGATATCGGCGAACTGGTCCTTGTTCAGCTCGGAGAACTGCGAGGCGTTGTAGTCGCCGCCGACGAAGGTCCGGCCGTGCACGTGGACCTGGTTGTTGAAATCGCCCAGCGTGATCACGTTGAACGACTGGATCAGCGCGGCGGCGTCGATCGAGGCAGCGCTCACGGGAGCCGCGCTCATGAGCGCGAGGGCGCACGCGGCGCCGGCCAGACAGGTTTTCATCACGTTCCCCACAGGCGCTTCGCGCCTTAACAAACCGCCGCGACCCACACCGCGACCTTACGCGAACGTCATCTAGCGGCGATTCCGGGCGATTCAAAGCCAAACTTCGCAAGGCGCCGCAACGTTAACCAAAGATTGTTGCTCCTTGGCCGCAGCGCGACCGACCGTTAATACCGGGCGAGGAAACGCCAAAGCCCGACAGGGGATCACATGACCAAGATGACACGCCGCGGCGCGATCGCCGCGGGCCTCGCTTCCGCCGCCGCCCTCGCGCTTCCGGCCCGCGCCGCCGGGAAGACCATGGTGGGCGCGCTCCGTTTCACCTCGCATGCGCCGAATTTCGTCGCGCTGGAGCGCGGTTACTTCAGGGAAGCGGGGCTCGACGTCGAGTTCAGCTTCTTCCAGGCGGCGCAGCCGATGGCGGTGGCGATCGCTTCCGGCGATGTCGGCTTCGGCCTCACCGCCATTTCCGGCGGCCTGATCTCGCTCGCCGACAAGGGCGCGGTGAAGGTGGTCGGCGGCGGCCTGCAGGAGGAGAAGGGGATCGACGGCCAACTCATCCTCGCCTCCAACGCCGCCTACGACGCCGGGCTGACGACGCCCGCGGGGCTGAAGGGCAAGCGGTTCGGCAACACCACGGCCGGCTCCTCCTTCCACTACATGGCCTCGAAGATCGCCGCGGCGGAGGGCTTCGCCGGGGAGATCGAGATGGTGCCGCTGCAGAAGGTGCCGGCGGTGATCGGCGCGCTGAAATCCGGCCAGGTGGACGCCTGGGCGATCGTGCCGCATATCGGCAAGGCGCTCGCCGGGGCCGGCGCGGTGAAGCAGATCGGCTGGGTCGCAGATTACATCCCGGACTACCAGGTTACGACCGTCTTCACCTCGGCGGCGACCGCCTCGGGCGACCGCGGCGCGACGGAGGCCTTCCTCGGCGCCTATGCGAAGGGCGCGGCGGATTTCAACGCGGCGCTGGTCGACAAGACCGCCGGCGATGCGGCGGCCGAGGAGATGACCCGGCTCATCCACAAATACGTCTATGAGGACGAGGCCTACGAGACGGCGAAGCCGAAGATCGTCAACGGCGCGATGCGGATGAACGAGGGCGCCGCGCTCAACATGGCCTCGATCAAGGATCAGCTCGACTGGTTCATCGCCGAAGGGCTCTCGCCCGCCTCGGTGACGATGGAGGCGCTGGTCGACCCGAGCTATGTCGCGACGATCTGAGCCGGCATGGAGCTGATCGCAGAGGGCGTGAGCCACCGCTATGGCGGGACGGAGGTCCTCCGCGACGTCTCCCTGAACGTGAGGGCCGGCGAGATCCTCTGTCTCGTCGGCCCGTCGGGCTGCGGCAAGTCCACGCTGCTGCGCCTTCTCGGCGGGCTGGAGGCGCCGGGCGCGGGGCGTATCTCGACGCGGGGCGCGCCGCCCGAGGGCTGCCTCAACCCGCTCACCTTCGTCTTCCAGGATTTCGCGCTCCTCCCCTGGCGGAGCGTGGCGGGGAACGTCTCCCTCGCGCTCGAGCACCATGCCCTGCCGACGGCGGAGCGGGCGCGGATCGTCGAGGACGCGCTCCGGCGCACCCGGCTTTCGGATTTCGCCGGCGCGCTGCCGCGGCAGATCTCGGGCGGGATGAAGCAGCGCGTCGCCATCGCCCGAGCGCTGGCGGTGGAGCCCGCGGTGATGCTGCTCGACGAGCCGCTCTCGGCGCTCGACGCGCAGACGCGGGAATTGCTGATGGACGATCTTGTCCAGCTCTGGGCGCGGCGGCCCTTCACCGCGGTCTATGTCACGCACAACCTTTCCGAGGCGGTGCGGCTCGGCGACCGGGTCGCCGTCCTCTCCCGCCGGCCCGGACGGGTGCGGGAGATGGTGGAGATCGGCATCCCCCTCGCCGAGCGACGGGCGGAGGACCCGCCCCTCGCCGCGGTGGAGCGCCGGCTCTGGGAGGCGATGCGGGAGGAGGCGATGGCGGCGGACCGGGAGCTGGTCGATGGCTGAGCTTTCCGCCGGCGGCGAGGCGGGCGAGGCCCGCCCGGTCCCGTTCCGGGGCGGCGGCTTCCGGCCGGGCCGCGCGCGCTGGGCGGCGCCGGCGCTCTTCGCGGCGCTCCTGATCCTGTGGGAGGCCGGATCGCGCGCCGGGATCGTCTCCGCCCTGACGCTGCCGAAGCCCTCCGACGTGGCGCTGACGCTCTGGGGCCTCGCGAAGAGCGGGGCGCTGCTCGAACATCTCGTCCCCTCGCTCACCCGGTTCGCGGTGGGCTCGGCGATGGGCGTCTCGGCGGGGATTGCGGTCGGCGTGATGATCGGGCTCTTCACCCTCGCCCGGGCCGGGCTCGCGCCTCTCGTCTCCGCGCTTTTCCCGATCCCGAAGATCGCGCTCCTTCCGCTTTTCGTGATCTGGTTCGGCATCGGCGAGGGCTCGAAATACGCCCTCATCGCCTTCGGCGCCTTCACTCCGACGGTGGTCTCGACCTGGGGCGCGGTGGACAATGTGGACCGGACGCTGATCCGCATGGGCCAGAGCTTCGGCATGCCGTGGCGGGACGTGGTGCGGAAGATCGTGCTGCCGGGGGCGCTGCCGGGCATCCTTTCGGGGCTCCGCGTGAGCCTCGCGATCTCGATCATCCTTCTCGTCGCCGCGGAGATGCTGGGCGCGAACCGGGGGATCGGGGCCTATATCCTCGAAGCCGGGGCGCTCTACGACCTCGAGAAGCTTTTCGCCGGGGTAGCGATCCTCTCGGTGATGGGCATGGCGACGAGCGCGCTGATCGGGTTCCTGGAGCGGCGGTTGCTCGGCTGGCGGAACTAGGGGCCGGGGCCGTCCGTCCTAGGTGATCCGCGTGCACGGAGGCGCCCCGTTCCGGCTTCGGCGCGGGCGACCAGCCCGGGCCGCGACCGACCCATCCCGGGGTCGGGCGCCCTCCGCCGTCTAAAGACGCACAACGGTCGTTCGGGGCGACGCCATCAAGCACACCTGCCCGGCCGTTCCGGCGCCCTCCCTGGGTCGGCCGCGCACCTCCGCGCGTCGCTTGGGCGGCGCAGTCCGAAAGGGCGGATCGGCCCTCGCTCAGTCCAGCGGCTTCTCGTAGACCCGGTAGGTCTTCGCCACCTTCGAGCCCAGCATCTCGATCATCTTGCGGACCGGCATGTTGTCTTCGAGGATCCAGGAGAATTCGAGTTCGCCGAAGCCGCGTTCGCGGTAGCGGGGCTCAGGTGAGTAGATCAGCATCAGCGGGGCGATGGCGGCGAGGACGCCGTCGAGCTCCGGCAGCATCCCCATCAGCGGCACCCGCGCGCCGCGGATCTTGCCGAACTTCAACCGCCAGAGCAGGCGGAGGATGTTGAAGGGGAAGAGCTTGCCGCGGAAATCCGCGATCGCCTCGTTGACGTCGGGCAGGAGCACGATGAACCCGACCGGCTTGCCGTCCAGTTCCGCGATGCGGGAGAGGCCGGGGTCGATCAGCGGCTTCATCTCCTTCGCCATCGCGTCGATCTCGAGCGGAGTGAAGGGGATGAAGCCCCAGTTCTCCTTCCAGGCCTCGTTGAAGATCGCCGCGATGGTCTGCACCTCGGCGTCCCAGTTCTTCAGGTTCACGCCGCGGATCTTCAACCGCTCCGGCGCGTTGCGGAAAAGCCGCTTCGGCTTCTCCGGCAGGCCGTTCGCGGTGTCGAGCCGATAGGCGACCGCGTCCCGCCCCTTGGCGAGGCCGGCCGCCTCCACCATCGGGCCGAGCCAGCGCGGATCGTGCGGCATCAGCAGCATAGGCGGGCTGTCGAACCCCTCCACCAGAAGGCCGACCTCGTGGTTGATGCTGAGCGTGTAGGGCCCGCGCATCCAGCCGGCGCCGTGGGCGCGGAGCCAGGCCTCCGCCGTCTCCAGAAGGGCGGAGACCGCCTCCTGGTCCTCCTCCGCCGCGAGGCAGCCGAAGAGGCCGCAGACGCGCCCCTCCACCGCGGGCGAGAGCTTGTCGATCTGCGCGCTGATCCGGCCGACGGCGCGGCCGTCGCGCCGGGCGATGAAGAAGGCCGCCTCGCCATGGCGGAACCACGGGTTGTGCTTGGGCGAGAAGAACTGCGCGCGCTCGAAATGCAGCGGCTCCACCCAGTTCGGATCGCCGGCCATGATCCTGCCCGGCAGGCGGATGAATTCGGCCGTGTCGGCCTTGCCGGAGACTTCGCGCACCTCGATGGCGGCCATGTTCATTCCTCCAGGGTGACGAGGACCCAGAGGCCCATTGCGGCGAAGATCAGCGTGGCGCCGAAGGCCCCGAGCAGCGGCGGCAGGTTGCCGGTCTCGCCGAGCGCGGTGAGCATGCCGTCGAAGAGCAGAAAGCCGAAGCCGAGCGCGACGGCGACGCCCGCGCGGCGCCCGAGCCCGCCGCCGCGCGCCGTGCCATAGGCGGCCGGCAGCGCCAGGACGATCATCAGGAAGGGCGCGATCAGCGCCGCATAGCCGCGATAGACCCGGACGCGGTAGAAATCCTGCGTCCGGTTGCCGGCCCAGCCGCCCGACAATATCCGCTCCGCCACGTTGCCGGCGACGCTCCGCGCCGGGGTGGCGAGGGCGCGGACATTGGCGGGGCGGAGCGAGGTCTCCCATTCCGCGCCGTCGATCCGCGTCGAGCGGGCCTCGCCGGGGATGAGGCGCGCGCCGGCGGCAAAGCGCCAGGCGCCGTCCTCGTAAACCGCTTCCTCGGCGTCGAGCCGGGCGGTGAGCCGGCCCGCCGGGTCCATCTCGTAGATGTCGACGCGGAAGATCTTCTCGCCATCGGGCGAGGAGGCTTCGGCGTGGATCACCCCGGTCGAGGTGCGGGCCCAGAAGGCGCCGGAAAAGCCGGCCGGCTGCGGGTCAAGCCAGGTGAGAAGCTCGCCCTCGAGCGCCGGCGCGGCGCGGTCGGTCAGAAGGAAGAAGGCCCCGCCGAAAAGCGCCGAGAGCGGCGCGAGAAGGAGGAGGACGCGCCAGATCGTCATCCCGGCGCCGCGCATCGCCACGAACTCGTTCCGTCCGGCGAGGGCGAGGAAGGCGAGCGCCGGCCCGACGATCAGCGCCACCGGCAGGACCGCGGTGAGGATGAGCGGCGCGCGGAGAAGGAGATAGCGCGGCAGGCCGCCGCCCTCATGGCCGAGCACGTCTCCCGCCGCCTCGACGAGATCGAGCGCGAGGGCGAGGCCCCAGAGCCCGGCCGCGACCCAGATCACCCGCCAGAAGACGGCGCGCGAGAGATGGAGCGCCAGCGTCACGCGGCGCCCGCCTCGTCGCGCACGCCGAAGAGCCGGCGGATCCGGCGGATCGCCGCGTCGAGGCCGACATAGAGCTTGCGGATCACGCTGTCGGTGCCCTGGCTCGCGGTGCTGAGATAGAGCCAGAGCCCGAGCCCGAAATAGACCGCGCAGAGCCCCCAGATCGACAGGACCGGGTCGAGATCGCCCTTGGTGGCGGCGGCCTCGACCGCCTTCGTCACGTTCTGGAAGGTGACGAGGATGGCGAGCGCCACCATCACCCGCCGCCAGGCCGGCGAGCGCTTGCCGGCGACGGCGAGCGGCACCGCGATCAGCGGCACGCCGATGAGGGCGAGGGCGCGGACCAGCCGCGCATGCCATTCCGCGGCGTAGCGCGGTTCGGTCGGGAACCCGTCTTCGCCCCGCATCCGGGCGAGAAGCTCGGCCATCGTCAGCTCGCGCTCGGAGCCGCCGCGGGGACGGAACGCCTCGTTGTCGAGATCGAATTCGCGCTCGAGGAGCAGGCTGTCGAAGGAGACCGAAAGCTCCCCCTCCTTCCGGCCGATCGAGACGGCGACGCCGTTGACGAGCCGCAGCCGGAGGCTGCGCGCCTCGATATTCGGGATGAGGACGCCCTGTTCCGCGGTCAGGATCCGCTCCGCCCCGTCCGGCTCGACCTGGAGGACGAAGACGCGGGTGAGATGGCGTCCCGTCGGGTCCACCTCCTCGGCGGAGATGGTCATGCCGTCGCCCGCGTCGATGAAGGCGCCGGGCTCCACCCGCGCGTCCCACGCCGCGTTCACCAGCTCGTATTTAACCGCTTGGAAAGCGTAGCGAGAATAAGGTTGCAGATATCCGAACAAGAGGAGCGATACCGCGGCGAGACATACCCCGGAGAGGACGAATCCAGCGCCGATCCGCCGGATCGACCAGCCCGCGCCTTCCATGGCGTCGAGCTCGTTGTCCGCGCCAAGCCGCGTCATCACCGCGATGATGCCGATGGCGAAGGCGGCTGGCAGAGCGAGCCCGAGATAATGCGGCACGAGGTTGAGCGTCATCGACAATACGAGGCCGAGCGGCGCGCCCTTGCCGGTGAGCAGCTCGAACAGCCTCAGCACGCGCTCGAGCAGCAGCGCCGCCATCGCGACGGCGAGCGCGGCCGCCATCGGCGTCGCCATCAGGCGCAGCAGGTAGCGGTCGATCGTGCGAAGGGGAAGGCGCATCGCGGGTTCCGGCGCGGCGTGGCGTCCAGATACCTAGATGAGCCACGAACATCGGGCAACCTCATGAGTTTGCTGGCGCGACGCAGAGCATTACCTTACAACCCGCGGTGGACCGAGGTTCGAAGCAGCGCGGATCGAAGACCCGATGCGCGACGCAAGTCGTAGGATAAACCGGCTCGAGGAGCTGGAGGTTCGGCTCGCCGAGGCCGAAGACGCGCTCTTGGCGCGCGAAGAGCTGTTTCGAATCTTCAACAAGTTCGCCGTCGACATCATGGCCATCGAAGGCG
>CALFYQ010000219.1 GCA_937952085.1 uncultured Paracoccaceae bacterium
GCCGCCCTTTCTGCGGACTGCGCGGCGCTGGGATCCTCGATCAACGGCGTCGAGACCGCGCTCCGCTCCTCCGACGACGCGAGCGCGCGCGCCACCTCCGCGCTCCGCGCCGCCGGCCGCGCCATCGAGGCCGGCCGCGCGCGCCGCGAGGCGATGCGCGCCGAGGCCGGCCGGCTGTTGCGGGACCTCACCGGCACGATGCGATCCTATACCGAGGCCGTGGCCCGGGAGACGACCGCGCTCGTCGCGGCGATGCAGTTCTCCGACGCGCTGGCGCAGCGCATCGAGCACGTCCAGACCATGCTTGAGCGCGCCGATGGCCGCCCGAACGAGGTGCGCGCCCTCGCCGCGGCCCAACTCGAGGCTCTCGCCGCCGATGCGCGCGGCAGCGCCCAGGGCGCGGATCGCTCGATGGCGCGGCTCGCCAACGAGGGCGGCCGCGTGCGGGACGTCTTCGGCGCGACGGGCGATGACGGCGTCGCCGGCGCCGCCCTCCGCGCGCGTCGCGCCGATCTCGCCAAGGTGGCCGCGAGCCGGGAAGAGGCGTCCGAGGCCGCGCGAATCGCCGCCGAATCGGGCGCCCGCGTCCGCGCGCTGCTGGCCCGGGCCACCGAGCGTTTCGCAGGGCTGACGCGCAGTTCCGCCGGCATCAATCTCTCCGCGATCAACGCGATGCTGCTCACCGCGCGAAGCGGCGCATCGCGGACCGCGCTCGGCGTTCTGTCCGACGCGGTGCGCGAATGCGCGCAGGAATGCGCCGCCCGCGGCGCCGAGTGCAGCGACGCGCTGAAACGGCTCTCCGATTTCTCCGCCCCCGAGCGCGGCGCCGAAGTAACGGAAGCCGCCACAGAATTCGCCGCGGCGCTGGGCGACACCGAGACGCGTCTTCGCGAAGCCGAAACGGCGCTCGCCGAATTCGCGGCGATGCGGGACAAGGCGGCGGAGGCGTCGGTCAGCCTTCTGCCGGCGGTGCGCAGCGCGCGCGAAGCGCTCGCCGAGGTCGCAGCAGCGGCGATCGAACTGCGTCGCGTCGCGCGCGCGATCCGCCCGCAGGGCGAAGCCGCGCGGCCGGACGAGGCGGCGCTCGCCGACATCTTCGACATCTACACGATGGAGCGCGAGCGCGAGGTGCACGTCGCGCTGGTCGGCGGCGCGCCGAAAGCGCGGACGGCCGCGCCGCCGCCGCCGCCAAAGGCCGCCGAGGACGCGCTGGACGACATTCTGTTCTGACCTGCTGCGCGGGCGTGCGCAGGCGCAATCCACGCGACCGGCACCCCGCGGCGCCGGATTGAGGAGCGACGCGACGATGCCGGATGAGGGGAGCCCGCGCGGCCGGGTCAAGGCCTCGCGCAGCCGGTTCGGCCGATGGCTCGCCTTCGGCTTCTGCGCGTCGGTCGCGCTGCTTCTCGCCATCGGCATGGCGGGCATGGGCGCCCTCTCCCGAATCGGCGCCGCCGCCGAAACGCTCGCGACGGACAAGGCGCCCGCGATCGAGGAGGCGCGCCGGCCCCTCTCCGGCCTTCTCGCGCTCGCCGAGGGTCTCGCCCGGATCGAGCGCGCCGCAGATGCGGCGGAACTCGCCGCCGGCGTCGCCGCGTTTGGCGCCGCTCTCGGCGGGATCGCCGCCGGCGATGAGCGCCGCGCCCTGCGCGAAAGCGCGGATGCGCTGGCCGACGCGCGCGAAGAGGCGCTCGCCGCGGCGAGAGACGCCGCCGCCGCGCGCACCGCATTCCGCCGGCACTCCGCAACCGCGCATCGGCTCGGCGCCGAAGAGATCGATCGGGCCGTCGCGGCGTTGGACAGGGGGGCGGTCCCGGCAGGCGACACGACCGACGCCATCGCCGCGACGCCGGCCGCACGCCTCCGCGGCGCCCTCGCGATCGAACGCGCGGCCGGCGGCGCCGCCGCCGCGCTCCACCTCGTCGCCGTCGCCGAGACGACCGCGCGCCTCGAAGCCGCCGCGCAAAAGGCGCTCGCGGCGACGCAGGAGCTTCGCCTCGCCGCCGCCGGCGCCGCCGGGCCGCTCCGCGCCGCGATCGAGGGAATGCTCACGGCGGGCGCCCGGCTCGCGTCGCTTCGCGCCCGCGAAATCCGCGCCGCCGCGACGGCGCCGGAGGCCGCCGCACGCGGCGCGCGGGCGCTTCGCGCCCTGGCCCGCACAGCCGGTCGGGAGGGCGACCTCGCCATCCTCGCCGCCGAAATCGCCGCGGCGGACATCGAGCGCGCCGCCGCGCGGGCGCGGCTCGCCGCGCAGTCCGCGACCGTCATCGGCCTCGTCGCGCTCTGCGGCGCATTCCTCGTCATCCGCCGCCGGTTCGCCCTGCCACTCTCCGCGCTCACCCGGCGCGCGCGCGCTCTCTCCGGCGGAGACCTGTCGCCGGTCGAGGGGTTCGGCCGCCGCGAAGGCGGGCTCGGGGAGATCGCCGCCGCTCTGTCCTCGTTCCGCGAAGCCCGTCTCATGCTGCGCGATCTTGAGGGCCACCTTCGGCGGATGCTCGCCCGCCCCATGGGCGGCGCGCGTTCCGTCTCCGGGGTCGGACGCTCGCTCGGCGAGAGCGCGGAGGCGATCAATATCGGCGTCGGCGCCGAGACTGGGGCCGCCCGCCAGGTCGCGGGCGCGCTCGCCGACATGAACGCCGGGCTGCAGACCATGGCCGAGACCGCCGCGGCGAGCGAAGCGGTCGCGCGCGACCTGGCGGACACTGCGCGCCGGTCTGGCCGCTTCGCGCAGGAGGCGCTGGAGGGGCTGTCGACGATCATCGAACGCGCCGCCGCGGCACAGGCCGCGGCGCGGCGGATGGACGCGCTCGCGCTCGGCGCCGCGCTGGAAGCGGCGCGCGCGGGCGAGGCGGCGCCTGGCGTTGCGGCGATCGCCACGGAATTGCGCGCGCTTGCGGATCAGACTCTTGAATCGTCGGATGAGATTCGCGCCCTTGCGGCGCGCGCGCTCGCCCGAACGAAGACCGGCATCGCGCTGCTCGACGAGATCGCCCCGGGGGCGGAGAGCGCGAAGGGGCTGATCCGAAGGCTCACCTCGGGCGCGCGGACGCAGCGGATCGGCGCAGCCCAGATCGATACGGCGATCCGCCTGCTTTCCGATGTGATCGAAGGGAACATCGCCGCCGCGCGCGCGGCGCGGGAAACCGCGCAGGACCTCGCCTTCCTGGCGCAGGACCTGCTGAACACGATCGAGGACGCCGACCAGGCGGTGGGCGACGCGCCGGGAGCCGCCGAGATCGCCTTCGCCGGAGCGCCTGGCGCGGCGCGCGGCTGACGCGACGCGCCCGCGGCGGCTGCGCGCCGCGGACGTAAGGAGAATATTCAACCCCTCTGCGGCAAGCATGATCGGCCGGAATAGGCGGGCATTCCCGCGAAGGCCGGTTGCAAACTGTTGTCGCCAGCAGCGCCGGCGGCCGAACCAAGACGGAACATCGAATGAGAATCCTGCCCGCCAAAGTCGGCCTCTCAACCAAACTCGCGCTGTCGATCACCGCGCTCTGCATCGTCAGCGCCTCGATCGGCGAGGCGGTGAACGTCTTCGCCACGCACGAGGTGGAAGTCGGGCCTGAGGGGAGCGACCTCGAGTCGGTCGCCGCCTCCCGCGCGCAGGCCATCGAGACCTGGCTCGCCAGCCTCGCGGCCGAGGTGGACGCGCAAGCCGGGAGCCAGACCGTCGTCCACGCCGCCTCGGCCTTCGCAGCCGGCTGGAGCGCGCTCGGCGCCGACGCGCATCGCCAGCTCGCCGAACGCTTCGGCGGCCACAACGGGCAGGCCGCAGGGCATGACGCGGCGGGCGAAGGCCTCTACGCCGACGCGCATCGCAGCTTCCATCCCTATTTCCAGGCGCTGCGGGAAACGCACGGATACGACGACATCTACCTCGTCGCGCCGGGCGGCGAGGTGCTCTATTCGGTCACCAAGGGCGAGGCTTTTGCGAACGACGTCACCGAAGGCGCGCTGGCCGCCACCGGCCTCGGCGAAGCCTTCCGCGCGGCGCGCGAGGCGAAGCGGAACGCCGCGCCCAGCCTCACCGATTTCGCCCCCTACGGCCCGGCCCAGGGGGCGCTTTCAAGCTTCTCCGCCAAGGCCGTGCGCGGTCCGATGGGAGATCTGCTCGGCGTCATCGCCTTCCAGATTCCGACCTTTCAGATGAGCGCGCTCCTGCATTCGAGCGAAGGTCCGGGCGGCGCGACCCGCTTCGAGCTTGTCGGCCCCGACGGCGCCCTGCGCAGCGACATCCGGTCGATGGAGTCGGCGGGCGCCCCGCTCTCGGCGGCGCCGGACGAAATCGCCGCGCTGGCCGAAGCCCGCGCGGCGGGCGTGCACCGCGGCGCCGAATCCCTCGCCGCGGTCGAGCCCTTCGAATTCGGCGCCCTCCCCTATGCGCTCGTCGCCGTTCGGCCGCTCGAAGCCTCTTCGGCGCCGGCCTTCGGCGGCGTCGCGGCCGCGCTCCTCCGGATCCTTGGAGTGGCCGTCGTCATGGGCGGCGTCGCATTCCTGCTCGCGCGCCTCTTCACCCGCCCGATCGCGCGCCTCAGCCGCGATGTGGAAGCGGCCGCGCAAGGCGATCACGCGGCCCCCCTTGCCGAAGCGTCGCGGAGCGACGAGTTCGGCGCCATCGCGCGCGCGGTCGTCGCGCTCAGGGACGCTGTCTCCCGCTCGAACGATTCGGCGTTCTCGGCGGAACTGAAGGGCGCCGGCTTCCAGGGGTCGTCCGCGGCGATGATGATCCTCGATCCGCGGATGAAGCTGCTCGCGGCGAACGATGCGGCGCAGCGCCTGCTCTGGACCCATGCGGACCAGTTCCAAGCGATCTGGCCGGGGTTCGATCCCGCGCGACTGGATGGCGCGACGATCGACTTCTATCCGAGCGAGCGCGGCCGCCAGTTCAAGCTCTTCAACGATCCCGCCTCGACGCCGTTCCGCCACGACCTCGACATCGGCGCTCTCAAGGTCGAGCTCCGCGCGAATGTGATCTCGGAGTCCGATGCCGACGACACCCTCGGCTTCGTGGTGGAGCTCCGGGACGTGGGCGAGACCCGCAAGAACGCCGCGATCCTCGATTCACTCGCCCGCAATCAGATGATTGCGGAGTACGACATGCAGGGCGTGCTCCTGCGCGCCAACGAAAATTTCATCGCCGCGATGAAGTGCGAGGGCTTCAAGGCCAAGAAGCTCAATCACTTGGACTTCTTCGATGACGACGACGCCGCGGAGGCCGAAAGGCTCTGGTCGGCGCTGCGGACGGGCGAATTCGTCTCCGGCAAGTTCCGCCACCGCACCCGCGAGGGCGAGACGATCTGGATGGAATCCGCCTTCGCGCCGATTTGCGACGCGGTCGGCAACCCGTACCGGGTGGTCGAACTTTCCTCGAACATCACCGCCACCGAGCAGGAATCGTTCGATCAGCTCGAACTCGTCGGCATGATCGACCGCAGCCAGGGCGTGATCGAGTTCGAGCCGTCCGGCGCGATCCTCAAGGCGAACGCCAACTTCCAGGCGATGACAGGTTATTCGGCCGACGAGCTGGTGGGGCGCAATCACTCCATTTTGGTCGACCAGGCCGAACGCGAGTCGCTCGACTATCGCGACCACTGGGAACATCTGCGCCGCGGCGAGCCGGTGGAGGGCGTGTTCGAGCGGGTCCGCAAGGACGGCGCCCGGATCTTCCTGCGGACCAGCTACCGCGCCATCATGAACCGCGCCGGGACGATCGCGCGCATCGTCGCCTTCGCGACCGACGTGACCGAGAGCGAAGCGGAGCGGCTCGAGATCGTGCGTGAGCGCGAGGCGATGGAATCGGCCTTGGCCCGCGTCGTCGGCGAATTGACCGGCGGCCTCAGCCGGCTCGCCGGCGGCGACCTCAGCCAGGCGCTCGACGAGCCCTTCCCGGCCGAATACGAGCGGCTCCGCAACGACTTCAACGCCACCCGCGCGAAGCTCAGCGAGCTGATGCGAGACATCTCGAAAAGCGCCGGCGGCATCCGCAGCGGGGCCGACGAGATCACCCAGGCGGCGGACGACCTCTCGCGCCGCACCGAAAGCCAGGCCGCCGCGCTCGAAGAGACCGTGGCCGCGCTCAAGCAACTCACCGACAGCGTCCGCGCGGCCGCAAGCGATGCGGCGAAGGCCGACGATTTCATCGCCGCGGCGACCGCCAACGCCCGCGAGAACGAAGAGATCGTTCGTCTCTCGCTCGACGCGATGAAGAACATCGAGGAATCTTCGGGACAGATCGCGCAGATCATCGGCGTGATCGACGACATCGCCTTCCAGACCAACCTTCTCGCGCTCAACGCCGGCGTCGAGGCCGCTCGCGCCGGCGAGGCGGGCCGCGGCTTCGCCGTCGTCGCCTCGGAGGTCCGCGCCCTCGCGCAGCGCTGCTCCGACGCCGCGAAGGAGATCAAGTCGCTGATCTCCGCCAGCGCCCGGCAGGTGGAGGACGGCGTCAAGTATGTCGGCCAGACCAGCAGCGCCCTCGAAGAGATCATCGCCACGGTGGGCGAGATCAATTCGCTCATGGCCGCCATCGCGGCCGCCTCGCGTGAGCAGTCGACCGGCGTCGGCGAGATCATGTCGGCGATGGACCAGCTCGACGGCGTCACCCAGCAGAACGCCGCGATGGTCGAGGAAATGACGGCGGCGAGCCATGAGCTCACCGGCGATTCGGCGAAGCTGAGCGGCATCATCGCCACCTTCCGGCTCGACGGCGTAGTAGCCGCCGCCCCGTCGGCGACCGAACCCGCGGCGCAGTCCCGCGCCGCCGCCGCGACGTTCCGCACCGAAGGCTCCGCCGCGCTGAAGGCCGAGCCGGATGAGGACGACTGGAAGGAATTCTGACCCGACGGCCCGAGCATAACAGGCGGACCAGCATATCATGTCCGAGAAGACCCGCGTTCTGGTGGTCGACGATTCCCGCACCATGCGGCGCGTGATCCGCGCGGCGCTGGAGCGGGATCCGCGGATCGAGGTCGTCGGCGAAGCCGGCGACCCCTATGAGGCCCGCGAGGCGATCAAGGCGCTTTCGCCCGACGTCCTCACGCTCGATGTCGAGATGCCGGGGATGGACGGCATCTCCTTCCTCAAGAAGCTGATGCGGCTCCGCCCGACGCCGGTGGTCATGGTCTCGACCCTCACCGCGCAGGGCGCCGACACGGCGATCCAGGCGCTGATGGAGGGCGCCGTCGACTGCGTCTCGAAGCCGAAGCCGGGCGATGCGGCGCCGTTCGAGACCCTGCCCCGCATCGTCCGCCACGCGGCGCGGGCGCGGCTCCGGATCCCCGGCGCCGCCGCGGGACTTGCCGCGCGCGACCCGGCGCGCGACTTCTCCGCCAATGGCCGCATCGTTCTGATCGGCGCCTCGACCGGCGGGGTGGACGCGCTCTGCGCCCTCTTTCGCCGCTACCCGGCGCGGTGCCCGGCGACGCTCATCGTCCAGCACATGCCGCCGGCGTTCACCGGCAAGCTGGCGGCGCGGCTCGACCAGATCTGTCCGGCCCGGGTCGTGGAGGCGCAGGATGGCGCTCCGCTGGTCGATGGCGTCGTCTATCTCGCGCCGGGCGGCGCGCGCCATCTGGTGATCGATCCGATCCGGTCGGTCTGCCGGCTGGTCGAGGGGCCGCCGCTGCATGGCCACGCCCCATCCGTCGACCGTCTCTTCGCCTCGGCGCAGCCGCTGGCCGCGCGCGTGACCGCGGCGCTTCTCACCGGCATGGGCCGGGACGGCGCGGCCGGCCTCCGCGCGCTTCGCGACGCCGGCGCGCGGACCATTGCGCAGGATCGCTCTACCTCGGTCGTCTACGGCATGCCGCGCGTCGCGGTGGAACTCGGCGCGGTGGAGCGCGAACTCCCGATCGACCGGATTCCCGCCGCCATCCTGCAGACCTGCGCCGTGGCCGCGCACCGATGACGGGCTCCAGCGCTCCGCCGCCGGCGCGGGTGATACACGTGCTGCAGGGGGACTTCGCCGTATCGAGCGACCCGGCGGTTATGCTGACGGCCGTCCTCGGCTCCTGCGTCTCGGCATGCCTTCACGATCCCAACGCGGGGGTCGGCGGCATGAACCACTTTCTCCTGCCCGACGGCGGCCCGGAGCGGCGGGATGCGCGACTCTACGGGGTCCACCTGATGGAGCTTCTGATCAACGAATTGCTGCGCCAGGGCGCCCGCAAGGACCGTCTGATCGCAAAGCTCTTCGGCGGCGGCCGCGTGGTCGCCGGCCTCACCGATATCGGCGCGGGGAACGCCGCCTTCGCACGGCGCTTCATGAAGGACGAGGGGATCTGGTGCGCCGCGGAAAGCCTAGGCGGCGATTTCGGGCGGCGCGTCCGCTACTGGCCTGCGACCGGCGTCGCCCGCGCATTGCAGCTCTCATCCATCGAGCCGAGCCCGCCGCCACGGCCGGCACGCAACCTTGAGGTGAGCGATGGCGAAGTCGAACTATTCTGATCCCAGACTTTGGCCTCGTTCGCCCGCACGTTCGCGCCTTCTTAAGAGGGCTGACCTAACCCTCCGAACCATGCGTCGGGCCCGCCTGGGCGCAAGCAAACAGGCGCGCCTGCAGGAGAGAGTGACGATGCCGCGAAAGTCATCGGGAAAGCCCAAGCTGGCGACGACGCAAGCCGTGCTCGACGAAGCGGCGCGCGAGGCTGATTTCGCGCCCGGCGCCATGGCCCTTGATGTGGAGGCGCTCGATATCGCTCCCGATGCGGTCGTTGCGGAGCTCGAGGCCAAGGCGAACGCGCTCGATGCCGAGGCCCTCCCCGCCGAATTCGCGCCGCCCGCGCCCGAGGTCGAGACCGAATCGGCCCTCGCCGACCTCGGCGCGCTGAAGCTCGAGCGCGAACATGGGGCGGCGCGCGACGCCGAAACGCATGAGCGCCCTTCCACGGGCGAGCCTGGCGAGATGCGCGCGGAAGTCGAGGCCCTCTCCCAACCGGAAGACGACGCGCACGCGGCTTCGCCGGAGGCGAAGGACGAATTCGAAGCCGAAGACGTGACGGGCCGGGAGCCGATCGAGGCGACTCTCTCTCTCGATCAGCTCGGCGCGGAAGCGACGGCGGCGGAGGCGCTCGACATCGAAGCGGCGGAGGCGCCGGACGTCAGCGCCGAGGAGGACGCGCCCGGGCCGGACGCGGGCGGCGCGGCGAGTTTCGAGCCGCTCGAGGCCGACCTCTCGCTCGAAGACCTCGGCGCGGACGCGTCGAACCTCGCCGCCGTCGCAGCCGACGGCGAGGCGGGCGTCGCGCCGGAAATGGCGCCGCTCGAGCTCGACGCGTTCGAACCCGCCGCTCCGCTCGACGTCGCCGCCGGGCTGGAACCCCCCGGGCCGGACGCCGAGGGCGGCGCAGGCGAAAGCGCGCTCCTCCCGCTGCCGGCGACGCTCACGACGGACGCAGCCGCCAGCCTGATCGACGACCTTCGCGCGCGCCGCGGCGCCGCGCTCCGGATCGACGCTTCGGGCGTCGACGTGCTCGGCGGCGCCTGCCTGCAGGCGCTGCTCTCCGCGGCCGCGGCCTGGCGAGACGCCGGCGCGCCGCTTTCCGTCATCGGGGCGTCGGAGGCGTTTCGCGCCGACGCCGCCCGGCTCGGCGCCGGGAACCTGATCGCGCTCATCGAGGAGGCTGACGCGTGACGCTTACGATTCTTGCCGTGGACGATTCCCGCACGATGCGGGATCTCCTGAAACAGGCGCTGTCCGAGGCGGGGTTTCTCGTCCATACCGCCGATGACGGCGTGCACGGGCTCGAAACGCTCGAGGGCTGCGCGCCCGACGTCATCATCACCGACATCAACATGCCGCGGATGGACGGGTTCGGCTTCATCGAGGCGGTTCGGCGGGACGAACGCCGCAGACGCATCCCGATCCTGACCCTCACCACCGAAAGCGCGCCGGAGATGAAGCAGCGGGCCCGCGCCGCGGGCGCGACCGGCTGGATCGTGAAACCCTTCGACAAGGACAAGCTGGTCGCCGCGATCCGGCGAGTGGCGGCGTAAGCATATGGGCGAGCTCGACGAACTCCGCGGCGGATTCTTCCAGGAATGCGAAGATCTTCTGGAAATCCTCGATTCCGGCCTTCAGCAGCTCAACGAAGGCGATGACGATCGGGAGACGGTCAACGCCGTCTTCCGCGCCGTGCATTCGATCAAGGGCGGCGCCGGCGCCTTCGCGCTCGACGATCTCGTGCGGTTCGCCCACAAGTTCGAGACCTCGCTCAACGAACTCCGCGACGCCCGCATCAAGGCCGACCAGGAGACGATGGGCATCTTCCTGCGCGCCTCGGACGTGCTGACCGATCTCGTCCACGCGATGCGGGATGGCGAGGCCGCCGACGAAGGCGCGATTGACGCCTCGCTCGCCGAACTGATCCGCCTCATCCCCGAGAAGAAGGCGGCGGAGGCCGACGCCGCGCCCGCCTTCGCGCCGATGGCCCTCGATTTCGGCCTAGACCTGCCGACCGACGATGCGCCCGCGATGGCGCTCGACCTGCCGATCGAACCCGTCGGTCCGGTGGCGCGTCGCATCACCTTCAAGCCCCTGCCCGGCCTCTATGCGCGCGGCAACGAGCCCCTTCTCCTCCTCCGCGCGCTCGCCGAGCTCGGAGAATGCGGGATCGAATGCGACGCCGCCGGTGTTCCCCCGCTCGACGCGCTTGGCCCGGAGGACGCCGGCCTCCTCTGGCGCATCCGGCTCGTCAGCGCGGAGCCCGAGGACTCGATCCTCGAAATCTTCGAGTTCGTCGCCGACGATTGCGAACTCGCCATCGAGGCGGAGGCCGAGGCCGCCGCGCCGGAGCCCGAGGCCGCCGTTGCGCCGGTCTTCGCCGCGCCCGAACCGGTCGCGGCCGAACCCGTTCCGGAGGCCCCCAAACCCGAGCCGGCGGACGGGTCCGCGGCCGATGGCGAGGCCGGCGGCAAGCAGGGCCGCGGCGCGGAGGCGGCCGCGAAGCCAACGATCCGCGTCGATCTCGACCGGATAGAGCGGCTCATCAACCTCGCCGGCGAGCTCGTCATCACCCACGCCATGCTGGCCCAGCGCATCGCCGAGGCCAACCTTTCCGGCCACGCCGCCATCGCCGAGGGGCTCGACGAGTTCCGCATGCTGACGCGGGATGTGCAGGAAAGCGTCATGGCGATCCGCGCCCAGCCGGTGAAGCCGCTCTTCCAGCGGATGACCCGTATCGTCCGGGAGGCCGCGCACGCCACCGGCAAGGCCGTCAAACTGATCTGCGAGGGCGAGTCGACCGAGGTCGACAAGACCATCGTCGAGCGGCTCGCCGATCCCCTGACCCACATGATCCGCAACGCCGTCGACCACGGCATCGAGAACGCCGAAAAGCGCGCCGAGGCCGGCAAGCCGGCGGAAGGCGCGATCCGGCTCAGCGCCACGCACCGCTCCGGCCGCATCCTGATCGAGATCGCCGATGACGGCGCCGGCATCAACCGGCCGCGCGTCCTCGCCATCGCCAAGGAAAAGGAGCTGATCCCGTCCGACGCGGAACTCTCCGACGCAGAGATCGACAATCTGCTCTTCCTGCCCGGCTTCTCGACGGCGAAGGAAGTCTCCGCCCTCTCCGGCCGCGGCGTCGGCATGGATGTCGTCAAGCGCGCCATCCAGACGCTGGGCGGCCGCACGATGATCTCCTCGACGCCGGGGCGCGGCACCACCTTCTCGATCAGCCTGCCGCTCACGCTCGCGGTGCTCGACGGCGTGGTGATCCGTGTGGCGGACCAGATCCTCGTGGCGCCGCTTGGCAACATCGTCGAGACCTGCAGGCCCGCCGCGAGCGACCTGAAGCGGATGGGCCGCGGCTCCTACGTGCTCGTCGTCCGGGGCGAGCCGCTTCCGATCGTCGATGTCGGCGAGGCGCTCGGCTTCCGCCCGGCGCTCGCCAACCCGGTCGAAGCCGTGCTCATGGTGGCCGAGACGGAAGACGGCGCCCGCTGCGCCCTCGCCGTCGACGACATCTTCGATCAGCGACAGGTCGTCATCAAGGGGCTCGAGGACGCGTTCGGGCGCATTCCGGGCGTCGCCGCCGCGACCATCCTCGGCGACGGGCGGATCGCCCTGATCCTCGATGTCGACGTGCTGGTGCGCGATGCGACCTCGTCGGGCCGCGGGCCGCACCACAACCTGGCCTTGGCGGGGTAAGCCGATGACCGAGACGACAAAGCGTTCAGGCCGCCGGGAATTCGTCGTGTTCCGCGTCGGCGAGGACGAATACTGCATAGAGATCCGCGCCGTGCGCGAGATCCGGCGCTGGAGCGAGGCGACCCGCCTGCCTCGGACACCGCATTACGTGAAGGGCGTCATCAACCTCCGCGGCTCCGTGCTGCCGGTCGTCGATTTCGCCGCGCGCATCGGCCTCGGCGACACCGTGCCGACCTCGCGCCATTCGACCATCATCATCGAGGTCGGCGAGCACCCGCTCGGCCTTCTCGTCGAGATGGTGACGGACATCCTCTCCGCCGCGGAAGCGGACCTGCAGCCGACCCCGAGCCTCGCCGGCGAAGAGACGAACGACATGGTCTCCGGCCTGATCCTGATCGGCGACCGGCTGCTGCGGATCGTCGATGTCGCGCGTTTCGCGCCCCAGCTCGAAGCGGAATTCGCCTGATGACGGCCTTCGTGCCAGGCGGGCCGCCCGGGCGCCAGCGCATCGAGACGATGACGTCGGAGGAATTCGGCCGCATCGCCGCGCTGCTGCGCGCCGAAGCGGGCATCGTCCTCGCGCCGCAGAAGGCGTCGATGGCCCATGCCCGGCTCGCCAAGCGGATGCGCGCCCTCGGCCTCGCCAGCTATCGCGAATACTGCGACTTCATCGAAAGCCGGGCGGGCGCCGCGGAGCGGCGCGAGATGCTCAATGCGCTCACCACCAACGTCACCCGCTTCTATCGCGAGCCGCACCATTTCGAGGAACTGCGCGACGCCGCGCTGCCGCCGCTGATCGAGGCGGCGCGGAAGGGCCAGCCGGCGCGGATCTGGTCCGCCGGCTGCTCGACCGGGGAGGAGCCCTACACGATCGCGATGACGATCCTGTCGCTCGCGCAGGACGCGAACGAACTCGACATCCGCATCCTCGCGACCGACATCAACCCGCTCGTGGTCGAGACCGGGCGGCGCGGCGTCTATCCGGCGGAGGCCCTTGAGCCGGCGCCGAAACCGCTCGTCGGCAAGTATTTCCAACGGATGGCGGGCGACGGCGGCGAAGACATGCTCAGCGCCCGCGATCCGCTGCGACAGCTCATCGTCTTTCGTGAGCTGAACCTGATGGGCCCCTGGCCCTTCAGCCGCAGCACCTGGCCGGTGAGGGCGCCCTTGGGAATGGTCACGTCCAGCGTCCGGCCGTCGTTGAAGGCGATCCGCCGGGTAGTCCCCAGAATGGCGTCCTCCAGGTCGATATCGAGCCGCGCGCGCACGTCCACGCCGCGCGGCGGCGGTTGAAATCCGGCCCCCCGGCCGCCGCGGCCCATGCCGCC
>CALFYQ010000220.1 GCA_937952085.1 uncultured Paracoccaceae bacterium
GCGCTTGGCGTAATGCGGCGCAGCATATTCCCAGGTCATGGCGATGCCGCCATGCATCTGGATCGTCTCCTCCGCCACCTTCCGGCCGAACCGGCCGACGAGGTTCTTGGCGGCGGAGATCGCCCGCTCCCGCCCCAGCCGCGGCCCTTCGAGAAGGCCGGCTGCGAGCATCGTGGCCGAGCGGACCTGCTCGATGGCGATCACCACCTCGACCATGCGGTGCTGGAGCGCCTGGAACTTGCCGAGCGGCACGCCGAACTGCTTCCGCGTCTTGAGGTATTCGACCGTCAGGTCCTTGCAGGCCTCCATCGCGCCGAGCGCCTCGGCGCAGAGCGCGAGGGCGCCGCGGCCGAGCGCCTTCTCGAGCGCGGGGTAGCCGCCCTCCGGGTCCCCGATCGGCTCGCCCGGCGCGCCGTCGAAGACGAACTCCGCGGCATGGCCGCCATCGACCGTCGGGAAGGCGCGCATGGTCACGCCCGGCCCCTTCGGATCGACCAGCCAGAGGCCGATGCCGGCCTCGTCGCTCTCGCCGCCGGAGGCGCGGGCGGAGACGACCAGCATGTCGGCGGAATCGCCGTTCAGCACGACCGACTTGCCGCCGGTGATCTTGCCGCCCGCGGCCTTCGTCGCGACGCGGGCGATCTCGTAGCGGCTGTCCGCCTCGGTATGGGCGAGGGCGAGGATCGTCTCGCCGGAGATGACGGCTTCGAGAAGGTCGTCCTTGCCGGCGCCGATCAGCGGCGTCGCGCCGAGGACCGCCGAGGCGAGGAAGGGCTCCACCACGAGGCCGCGGCCGAGCGCCTCGAAGACGACGAGGATGTCTTCCCCCGCGCCGCCGAAGCCGCCGGCGCTTTCGGGAAGGAGCGCGCCGATGGCGCCGAGCTCGGCGAATTCGGCCCACATCGCCGGGTCGAAGCCCTTTTCCATCTTCGCCGCCTTGTGGCGGACCGGGAGCTCATACTTGTCACGGACGAAACGCGTCAGCGTGTCCGCCAGCATCTGCCGTTCTTCGGAAAGCTTGAAGTCCATGGTCAGAGCCCGAGCCCCATCTTCGAGATGATGTTCTTCTGGATCTCGTTCGAGCCGCCGTAGATCGAGACCTTGCGCATGTTGAAGTATTTCGACGCCTGCTTCATCGCGCCGGCGGGGCCGACCGGCTCCTCGTTCCAGCCTTCGTCGAAGCTCTCTGAGATGAAGGGCGAGGCGTGCGGGCCGAAGGCGCGGCGCATGAGATCGGTCAGCTCCTGCCGGATTTCGGTGCCGCGAACCTTCAGCATGGAGCTTTCGACGCCTCCGGCGGTTCCGCCGCCCGCCGCCGCCACGACGCGGAGGTTGAAGACGTCCATCGCCATCAGCTCGATCTCCACCTTGCCCATCCGGGCGGCGAAGAACGGGTCTTCGGCTAGCGAGCGGCCGTTGGACTTCAGCCGCTTCGCCGCCTTCTTCAGGTGCTCCATCGCCTGCATCGACTCGGCGACGCCGGCGATGCCGGTCCGCTCATAGGTCAGCAGATACTTGGCGTAGGTCCAGCCCTTGTTGACCTCGCCGACGATGTTCTCCTTCGGCACCCGCACATCGGTGAGGAACACCTCGTTCACCTCATGCTCGCCGTCTAGCGTGATGATCGGGCGCACCTCGACCCCCGGCGTCGACATCGGCACCAGGATGAAGGAGATGCCCTCTTGCGGCTTCGCCTTCCGGTCGGTCCGGCAGAGGCAGAAGATGTGGTCGGCGATGTGGCCGAGCGTGGTCCAGGTCTTCTGACCGTTGATGACCCACTCGTCGCCATCGAGCACCGCCTCGGTCTTCAGCGAGGCGAGGTCGGAGCCGGAGCCGGGCTCGGAATAGCCCTGGCACCACCAATGCTCCGAGGTGAGCATCTTCGGCAGGTAATGCTTCTTCTGCGCCTCGGAGCCGTACTTGATCAGCACCGGCCCAAGCATGTTGACGCCGAAGGGGATGATCCGCGGCCCGTTGGCGAAGACGATCTCCTCGTGGAAGATGTGCGCCTGCACCGGGTTCCAGCCCGTGCCGCCGTATTCCACCGGCCAATGCCAGGCGAGCCAGCCGGCATTGTTGAGTGTGTTGTGCCACTCGACCAGGTCCTCCCTGGTCAGCCGCTTGCCTTCGGCGACCTTCGCCGAAAGCCGGGGCGACAGGTTCTTTGCGAGATAGGAGCGGACCTCCTCGCGGAACGCCTGCTCTTCGGGGGAATAGGTGAGATCCATGCTCTCCTCCGCGGGGGCGGGGCCCCCTGATTGGCCCTCCTCCGCGCGCGGAGGAGGGCGGTCGTCGCGCGCCGGGTCGGCGGCTCGGCGTCAGGCGACTTCGAAGAGGCCCGCCGCGCCCATGCCGCCGCCGACGCACATCGTGCAGACGACATACTTCGCGCCGCGGCGCTTGCCCTCGATCAGCGCGTGGCCGACCATCCGGGCGCCCGACATGCCATAGGGATGGCCGATCGAGATCGCTCCGCCATTGACGTTGAGAAGGTCGTTCGGGATGCCGAGCTTGTCGCGGCAGTAGAGGACCTGAACGGCGAAGGCCTCGTTCAGCTCCCATAGGCCGATATCTTCCATCTTGAGGCCGTTGAGCTTCAGGAGCTTCGGCACGGCGTAGACCGGGCCGATGCCCATCTCGTCCGGCTCGCAGCCCGCGGCGACGCAGCCGCGATAGATGCCGAGCGGCTGGAGCCCGCGCTTCTCGGCCTCCTTCGCCTCCATCACCACGGCCGCCGAGGCGCCGTCGGAGAGCTGCGAGGCGTTGCCGGCGGTGATGAACTTGCCTTCCTTGATGACGATGCCGTCCTTGAAGACCGGCTGGAGCCCCGCGAGGTTCTCGTAGGTGGTGCCCGGGCGGTTGCCCTCGTCCTTCGTCAGCGTCACCTCGCGGTCGAGGATCTCGCCCGTCTCCTTGTTCTGGAACTTCATGGTGGAGGGCAGGGGAACGATCTCGTCGTCGAACTTGCCGGCTTCCTGCGCCGCGGCGGTGCGGGCCTGGGACTGGGCGGCGTATTCGTCCTGCGCCTCGCGGCTGATGCCGTAGCGGGCGGCGACCGTCTCGGCCGTCTCCAGCATCGACATGTAGAGCGCCGGCATCGTCTTCTTCAGCGTCGGGTCGGCGAGCCAGTCGCGGCGCTGGTTCTCGTTCTGGACGAGCGAAATGCTCTCGCCGCCGCCGCCCACCGCGATGGTGAGCCCGTCGGTGATGATCTGCTTCGCCGCGGTGGCGATGGCGAACATGCCGGAGGAGCACTGCCGGTCCATCGTCATGCCGCCGACGGAGACGGGCAGGCCCGCCGCCATCGCCGCCTGCCGGCCGAAATTCATGCCGGTCGAGCCCTGGGTCAGGGCGTTGCCCATGATCACGTCCTCGACCTCGGCGCCTTCGAGGCCGGCGCGCTTGACCGCGTGCTTGATCGCGTGGCCGCCGAGCTGCTGGCCCGAGGTGAAGTTGAACGCGCCGCGATAGGCCTTGCCGATCGGCGTGCGGGCGGTCGAGACGATGACGGCTTCTCTCATTTCGCGTTCTCCTTGGCCGCGTGGGCCGCTTCCGCTTTCACGGCGTATTTGTGGGTCTGTTCGAAGGCGCCCTGGAGCGCCCTCGCGCCCTCCATGTCGCTGATCTGCTCGAAGGCCGCGGCCACGCCCTCGGGCGTGTTGTCGGCGCCTTCGAGCAGCACGCCTTCCGTCTCGTGGAGATAGGTGCGGGCGAAGCAGCCTCCGCCGGCGCAGAGGATGGTCCGCTGCGGCCCCTCCTTCGAGGCGAGGAAGAGGACGCCGGGGGAGATCGATTCCGGCGTCAGCAGGTCCTTCGCCGGGCCGGAGAAGAGCTCCTCCGTCATGCGCGTCACCGCCGTCGGCGAGAGCGTGTTGACGTTGATGCCGTATTTCTCGCCCTCGATCTGGAGGACGTTCATCAGCCCGATCATGCCGGTCTTGGCGGCGCCGTAATTCGCCTGGCCGAAATTGCCGTACATGCCGGAGGAGGAGGTGGTGAAGACGATGCGGCCGTAATTCTGCTCCCGCATCACCGGCCAGACGGCGTGGGCGCAGTTGGCGGAGCCGATCAGGTGGACGTTCACCACCTTGATGAAGTCCGCCATCTCCATCTTCGCGAAGCTCTTGTCGCGGAGGATGCCGGCATTGGCGACGAGCGCGTCGATGCGGCCCCATTTCGCCATGGTCTGCGCGACCATCGCCTTGACCTGCTCATAGTCGGACACGTCGGCGCCGTTGGCGATGGCCTCGCCGCCGGCGGCCTCGATCTCCTTCACCACGGCCTCGGCCGCCGCGGAAGAGCCGCCGGTGCCGTCCCGCGACCCGCCGAAATCGTTGATGACGACCTTGGCGCCCCGGGCGGCGAATTGCAGCGCGTGGGAGCGCCCCAGCCCGGCGCCGGCGCCGGTGACGATGACGACTTGGCCGTCGAAGCGAATGCTCATGCCTTCCCCATATAGACGCGGCCGATCCAGTCGGCGACGAGGGCGGGCTTTTCCTGCCCCTCGATCTCGACCGTCACGGCCTGCTTGTAGGTGACTTCGCCCGGCTTCGACTCGTCGAGTTCCGAGAGGACGAAGCGGCCGCGGATGCGCGACCCGGCCTTCACCGGCGAGAGGAAGCGGATCTTGTCGAAGCCGTAATTGACGCCCATCGCCACGCCCTTGATGGCCGGTCCGGCCTCGTAGACCATCGCCGAGAGCATCGAGAGCGTCAGGAACCCGTGGGCGATCGTCGTCCCGAAGGGCGTCTCCTTCGCCTTTTCCGGGTCGACGTGGATGAACTGCCAGTCCTCGGTGACGTCGGCGAATACGTCGATCCGCTTCTGGTCGATCTCGAACCAACGCGAGACGCCGATCTCTTTCCCGAGAAGCGCGCGCAGTTCGTCAAGGGTGCGTTTGCCGGCGAGGGCCACGGTTCCTCCGAATCTGGGGACCCGATCTTGCGCCGGGCAGCGCGGATAATTGCAAAAGTTACCCGACGGGACGCAAGCCCCAATCGACCGCCCGCCAATGGTGACGAAAGGCACGCCGAAATGGCCGTTTCCGGCCATTTGACGCAGTTTTCACCACGAAATCACTGAGGCGAGACGGGCCCGGGCGGATTCCTCGCTCGCCGGCGCTTGGAGCCGGCGCTGCGAACGGAGACCGGAAATGGACTCGACGACCACCGCCGAACTGAAGAAGGCGCTCGCCGTCCGCCTCGCGCGGCGCGAGATCCCGGACGCCGTGATTTCGAAGGTCGCCGACCGGGTGGCGAAGAACGGGCTGAAGGTCGGCGGGGTGGATTTCTGCCCCTACGGCATCTGCATCGACTACTTCACCGACCGGCAGATCTCGATCGACGAGTTCCTCTCGAACGAGAAATTCCGGGTGGTGCGGCTCTTCCCCTACGGCATCCTGGTGGACGATCTCTTCCGGGTGCAGGTGGAGATGAAGGTCCCGGAGCTGAACGAACTCGGCTTCCGCGGATGACGCGCGCTGACGCTCCCGCCCCCGGCTGCGGCCGGCGCGGCGAGCGCGGACGGTCGGGCTTCCTGCCCGACCGGACCGTGCATCTCCACCCGCTGGCGCGCTGCAACCTCGCCTGCCGGCACTGCTATTCCGCCTCGTCGCCGCAGGCTTCGGCGATGCTGGGGATGGACCGGCTCGCCCCGGCGCTGGAGAGGCTCCGGGCGGAGGGCTACGAGGTGGTGAGCCTCTCCGGCGGGGAGCCGCTCCTCTATCCCGAGCTTGCCGCGCTTCTCGACCATGCGAAGGCGCTCGGCTTCCGCGTCGCCGCGGTGACGAACGGGTATCGGGTCGGGCCCCGCTTCGCGCGCCTGATCGAGCGGATCGACGCCGTCGCGGTCAGCTTCGACGGGCTCGCGCCGGTCCATGACCGGGTGCGGGGCGCGGAGGGCGCCTTCGCGCGGGGGATGGCGGCGCTCGACTGGCTCCGCGCGGCCGGGCGGCCGTCGGCGGCGGCCTATACCGTCTCCCGCGAGAGCTTCTCCGACATCCCCGAATTCGTGGAGCTTGCGGCGGAGAAGGGGGTGCGGGCGGTGCAGCTTCGGCCGCTGGTGATGGCGGGGCGGGCGGTGGCGGACTATGCCGGCCCGGCGCTCGACGAGGCGGACCGGAGCCGGCTCTGGCTGCTGGCCCAGGCGCTCGACGAGGCGTGGGAGGGCGCGCCCACGATCCATGCCGATCTCGCGCACGCGCAGGCCGTCGCCGCCGACCGGGGCGCCTGGGATTCGGCGCTGGCGGAAGGGATGCGGCCGCTTTCGGACATCGTGAACCCGCTCGTCATCACGCCCGATGGCGCGCTCCGGCCCTTCACCTTCGATTTCCCTAGCGCCTACGATCTCGGTCGGATCGAGGATCTGGCGGCGCCGGTGCGCGCGGTTCCGCTCGCCGTCGCGCGGATCAGGCGGCTGATCCGCGCCGCATTGGACGAAGCCGGGCGGCGCGACGAGTTCATCGACTGGTTCGCCTGGCTGCGGGATCTCGGCCGCGCGCCTGTTTCAGGGTTGAAATCGGGCGCAAGCCTCTCGAACTGATATCGTATTCCGCAAAACGAATGCGAAATCGCGGATCAGGCGGAGCCGAGATTCTCCGGCTGGGCCATGCCGAGGATGTGGTAGCCGCAATCGACGAAGAGGATGTCCCCCGTCGTGCCGGCGCCGAGATCGGAGAGGAGATAGAGCGCCGCGCCGCCGACATTCTCCAGCGTCGCGTTCCGCCGGAGCGGGGCGTTCGTCTCGGTCGCCTTGTAGACCCGGCGCGCGCCGCCGATGGCGGAGCCCGCCAGCGTCCGCATCGGGCCGGGGCTGATCGCGTTCACCCGCACGCCCTGCGGGCCGAGATCGTTGGCGAGATAGCGGACGGAGGCTTCCAGCGCGGCCTTGGCGACGCCCATCACGTTGTAGTTGGGCATCACCCGCTCGGCGCCGAGATAGGTCATCGTCACGATTGAGCCGCCATCGGGCATCAGCGCGGCGGCGCGGCGCGAGACATCGGCCAGCGAGAAGCAGGAAATCTCCATCGCCGTGCGGAAATTGGCGCGGGACGTGTCCGCGTAGCGGCCCGTCAGCTCCCTCTTGTCGGCGTAGGCGATGGCGTGGACGACGAAATCGAGCCCGCCCCATTCGGAGGCCAGCACCCCGAAGGCGGCGTCGAGCGAGGCGTCGTCCGTCACGTCGACATCGAGCAGGATCGAGGAGCCGACCGAGGCGGCGAGCGGCGCGACGCGGCGACCGAAGGCCTCGCCCTGGTAGGAGAAGGCGAGCGACGCGCCCGCGCCGGCGAGCATCTTGGCGCAGCCCCAGGCGATGGAATGGTCATTCGCGACCCCCATGACGAGGCCGCGCTTGCCTTCCATCAGCCCCTTCGCGGACTCAGCCATGATAGCGGCTCATGATGAGGGTCGCGTTGGTGCCGCCGAAGCCGAAGCTGTTGGACATCACGGTGTCGAGCCCGGCGTCGTCCACGCGCCTGGTGGCGATCTCGCCCGGCTTCAGCTCGGGGTCGAGCTCGTCGACATTGGCGGAGGCGGCGATGAAGTCGTTCTGGAGCATCAGGAGGCAGTAGATCGCCTCCTGCACCCCGGTCGCGCCCTGCGAATGGCCGGTGAGCGACTTCGTGGAGGAGATCGGCGGCTGCTTGTCCGGGAAGGCCCGGCGCACCGCCATCACCTCGGGAATGTCGCCGACCGGCGTCGAGGTGCCGTGGGCGTTGATGTAGTCGATCGGCCGGGGTTCGGCCATCGACTTCAGCGCCAGCTTCATGCAGCGCTCGCCGCCCTCGCCGGAGGGGGCGACCATGTCGTGCCCGTCGGAGGTGGCGGCGTAGCCGGTCACCTCGGCGTAGATCTTCGCGCCGCGGGCCTTGGCGTGTTCGAGCTCCTCGAGCACGACGACGCCGCCGCCGCCGGCGATCACGAAGCCGTCGCGCGCCGCGTCGAAGGCGCGGGAGGCGCGTGTCGGCTCATCGTTGTACTTCGAGCTGAGCGCGCCCATCGCGTCGAAGAGGCAGGAGAGCGTCCAGTCCAGCTCCTCGCCGCCGCCGGCGAAGACGATGTCCTGCTTGCCCCACTGGATCTGCTCCGCGCCGGCCCCGATGCAATGCGCCGAGGTCGAGCAGGCGGAGGTGATCGAGTAGTTGATTCCCTTGATCTTGAAGGGCGTCGCCAGCGTGGCCGAGGTGGTGGACGACATGCAGCGCGGCACCATGAAGGGGCCCATCCGCTTCGGCGAGCCCTTTTCCAGCACGGTCTGGTGCGCGACGAAGAGGTTCTTGGTCGAGGGGCCGCCGGAGCCGACGATCAGCCCGGTCCGCTCGTTCGAGACGTCGGAGGCCTCGAGCCCGGCGTCGGCGATCGCCTGCTCCATCGAGACATAGGCGAAGGCCGCGCCGTCGCCCATGAAGCGGAGCTGCCGCTTGTCGATCGACGCCGCGAGGTCGATCTCCGGCTTGCCGTGGACATGGCAGCGGAAGCCGCGCTCGGCGTATTCGGGCGCGAAGGAGATGCCCGAGCGGCCCTCCATCAGCGAGCGGAGCACGGTCTGGGCGTTCGTCCCGATCGACGAGACGATCCCGAGCCCTGTTATCACGACGCGGCGCATCTGGGTCCTCCCCGGCGCGGCCGGCCTTCAGGCCGGCGCCTCCTCATGAAAGAGGCCGACGCGGAGATCGGCCGTCGTGTAGATGGGGGTTCCGTCGGCCTCCATCACGCCATCGGCGATGCCGAGCTTCAACTTGCGGTCGATGATGCGCTTGAACTCGACCGTGTAGCGCACGAGCCGGACGCTCGGCGTCACCATGCCGGAGAACTTCACCTCGCCGACGCCGAGCGCGCGGCCCCGGCCGGTGAGCCCCTTCCAGCCGAGGAAGAAGCCGGTGAGCTGCCAGAGCGCGTCGAGCCCGAGGCAGCCCGGCATCACCGGATCGCCGAGGAAGTGGCAGCCGAAGAACCAGGCGTCCGGCTTCACGTCGAATTCGGCGACGATCTTGCCCTTGCCGTGCGCGCCGCCCTCCGGATCGATCTCGGTGATCCGATCCATCATCAGCATGGGGGGAGCCGGGAGCTGCGGGTTCCCCGGGCCGAAAAGCTCGCCCCGAGCGCAGGCCATCAGCCCGTCCATTCCGTAGCTTGTCGCCCTTTCGGACATAGAGGACCTCTCGTCGCCGTCGCGCGGGCGACGGACCCGAAGCGTCCCTATCATCGGCCCGGCGCGCGGCGCAAGGCGCGGCGGCGCGCGCAGCGCCGCGTCGCGCGCGGCGCTATGGCCAAGGAACGGCGTTTGTGCTTTTCTCCTGCCTGTATGGAATGGCGCCGAGGCGACCCATGAGGGACGGGATCATCCAGGCGAACGGGGACAAGCGGGTCGAGCGGTGGCTCGGCTCCGTCGGGCTGCGGCCGACCCGCCAGCGCCGCGCCCTCGCCGCGCTGCTGGTCGGCGACGGGCGCCACCGGCACGTCACCGCCGAGCGCCTCTTCGAGGCGGCGCGGGACGCGGGCGCCGAGGTTTCGCTCGCCACGGTCTACAACACGCTGAAATGCTTCACCGAGGCGGGGCTTCTCACCGAGATCGCGGTGGATGGCGCGCGGAGCTATTTCGACACGCGCACCGAAGACCACCCGCATTTCTACTGGGAGGAGGACGGCCGTCTCACCGACGCGCCCGCCGATGCGATCGAGTTCGCCCGCCTGCCGGCCACGCCGGAGGGGATGGAGGTCTCGAAGATCGACGTGGTGATCCGCCTCCGCCGCCGCTGAGGACCAGGCCATGAAGAAAGTCCGTCTCGGGCGCACGGGCGCGCGCGTCTCCCGCTTCTGCTTCGGCACGATGACCTTCGGCGCGGAGGCCGACGAGGCGGAATCCGGCCGCATCTACGCCGCCTGCCGCGACGCCGGGATCGATTTCTTCGACTGCGCGGACGTTTACGCCGGCGGCAGGTCGGAGGAGATTCTCGGTCGGTTGATCCGTGGCCACCGCGACGAGGTGTTCATCACCTCGAAATGCTTCATGGGCCGGCACAAGGGCGCCTCGCGGCGGGCGATCCGCCTCTCCTGCGAGGCGAGCCTGAAGCGGCTCGGCGTGGAGCGGATCGACCTCTTCTTCATGCACAGGTTCGACGCGGAGGTTCCGCTGGTCGAGACGCTGCGGGCGCTTGAGGACCTTCGGGCCGAGGGCAAGATCGCGCATGTCGGCGTCTCCAACTACGCCGCCTGGCAGATCGCCACCGCTCTCGGGATCGCGGCGCGGGAAGGCTTCGCGCCGATCGAGGTGATCCAGCCGATGTACAATCTCATCAAGCGCCAGGCGGAGGTGGAGATCCTGCCGCTGGCGCTGGCCGAGGATCTCGGCGTGATGACCTACGGGCCGGGCGCGGGCGGGCTCCTCACCGGGAAATACGCCGGCGATTTCGCGAAGGAGCCGGGGCGCTTCTCGGTGAACGCGGAATACCAGAAACGCTATGACGAGCCGTGGTTCCACGAGGTCGCCGCGGCCTTCTCGGCCTTCGCGGCGAAGCGCGGCGCGCATCCGATGACGCTGGCCATCGCCTGGGCGGCGGCGCACCCCGCCATCTCATGCCCGATCATCGGGGCGCGGAACGTCGGGCAGCTGAAGGCTTCGCTCGCCGCGGATGCGTTCGAAATGACGCCGGAGCTTCGGGCGGAAATCTCCATTCTCTCACGCACCCCGCCGCCGGCGACCGACCGGCTGGAGGAGCAGCGCGCCTGAGCCCTATTCGGCGACGCCCTTCGCCGCCTCGATCCGCGCGCGCGCCCGGGCGATCAGTTTCATCTTCCGCCGGTGCTGGTAGCGGGCGACCACCGGCTTCACGAGATGAAAGAAGACGAAGGCCGTCGCCAGGCCGGGGGCCAGACCGCCCACGAAATAGGGCAGCATCAGGCTCCAGACGTTGTGAACGAGATGCGCGGCCATCTCCTGGAAGGACAACTCGGAGAAGTCGATGTGGATGTCGATTCCGAGCAGCTTCTCGCCCATCCAGATCGAGGAGGCGGCGATGAAGGGGAAGGTCAGCGGATTGCCGACAAAGGTGCCGATGGCGCTGGCAAGGATGTTGCCGCCGCAGATCCACGCGAGCCCGGCGGCGACCATGAAGTGAAAGCCGAAAAAGGGCGTGAAGCTGGCGAAGACGCCGCAGGCGAAGCCGAGCGCGATCCGCGTCGGGCTGTCGGGCAGGCGCTGCATCCGGTGGCGCCAATAGTAGATCACGCGCCGCCAGCCCCGCCGCGGGGCGACGAATTCCCGCGCGATCTCCAGTGTCGGCCGCTTGTCTCGACGCTTGAACACGATTCGCCCTCAGAGCCCCGGCGAAGTTGGCGCCAGAGAGGTAAACGAGCGGCCCCCCCCGCGCATCAGGCCGAAAGGTCGCGCCGCGCGGCGGGCTCCGCTTTCGGGATCGAGGCGGGCAGCCGGGTGCGCCGCACGTCGGTCACGATGGTCTGCGCCTCGATGGCGGAGAGGATCGCCGCCATGTGCTTGCTGTCCCGCACCGTCAGCGAGAGGCGGATGCGCCAGTAATCGGGCATCCGCGCCAGCGTCGAGATGTTGTCGATGTTGGCGCGGTGATCGCCGATCAGCGTCGCCACCGCGCCGAGCGCGCCGGCCTGGTTCGCGAGCGTGACGTCGATCGAGGCGGCGCGGCCGCCGAGATGGGCAGCGTCCTCGTCCCAGCGGAGATCGACCCAGCGCTCGGGGTGCTCCTCATGCGCGACGAGGCCGGCGCAGTCGATGCAGTGGATGTCGAGCGACTTGCCGTTGCGGATGCCGACGATCCGCTCCCCCGGGATCGGCTCGCAGCATTCGGCGAAGACCGGCTCGAGCCCGGTCGGCACGCCGAGGACGAGCGCGCCGGGCTGGTCGATTGGCGCGGCGGCGTGCTCCTGCGTCTCCTCCACCATGCCGGGATAGATCGCGGCGACGAGCTGGCGGCCCGAGATCTCGGCGGCGCCGAGCGCGGCGAGGAGGCCGTCCACCGAGGCGTAGCCGAATTTCCGCGCGCCGGACTGGAGCGCCTTCGGCCCGCCGTCGAGTTTCCGCCGCTCGAAGGCGAGGCGGGCGATCTCCCGCCCGAGGCGGACATGCTCCTCCCGCTCCTCCTCGCGGAGCGCGCGGCGGATCGCCGAGCGGGCCCGGCCCGTCGCCGTCATCTCCATCCAGACCGGCGAGGGGCGGGAGCTTTCGACGCGGATGATCTCCACCGACTGGCCATTGCGGAGCCGGGTCCAGAGTGGCACGCGCTGCCCGTCCACCTTGGCGCCGACGCAGCTGTCGCCGATCCGTGTGTGGATCGAATAGGCGAAGTCGATCGGCGTCGCGCCGCGCGGCAGGCCGATCACCTCGCCCTTGGGCGTGAAGCAGAAAACCTGGTCATGGAACATGTCTAGCTTGACCTGCTCCAGGAATTCCTTGGGCTGGTCGCCCTTCTCCAGCCGCTCGACGAGTTCGGAGAGCCATTTGAACGGGTCGACCGCGAACGGGTTCTCGTTCCGCCGGCCTTCCTTGTAGGCCCAGTGGGCGGCGACGCCAGTCTCCGCCACCTCGTGCATCTCGCGCGTGCGGAACTGGATCTCCACCCGGCTCGCCGCCGGGCCGTAGACCGTGGTGTGGAGCGAGCGGTAGCCGTTCGATTTCGGGTTGGAGATGTAGTCCTTCATCCGCTCCGGCACCGCGCGCATCGCGGTGTGGACGGCGCCGAGCGCGGCGTAGCAGGCGGGAATGTCCCGCGTCACGACGCGAAAGCCGTAGATGTCGGAAAGGAGGGAGAAGCCGATCCAGATCGAATAGGGCTTCTTCTCCCGGCCGTAGATCTCGGCCGAGACGCCAAGCTCGTAGAGCGCATCCTCGATCGCCGCCTTGATCTTGGGGATCAGGTCCCCGGTGTCCTTCCTCAGCTTCAGGAAGCGGCGCATGATCGAAGTGCGGGCCTCGGGGTTCAGCACCTCGAAGGCGAGGTCTTCGAGCTCCTCCCGCATCCGCTGCATGCCCATCCGGCCGGCGAGCGGGGCGAAGATGTCCATCGTCTCCCGCGCGATCCGGAGCCGCTTGTCGGGGCGGAGCGCGTCGATGGTGCGCATGTTGTGGAGCCGGTCCGCCAGCTTCACCAGGAGGACGCGCACATCCTTCGACATGGCGATGAGGAGCTTGCGGAAATTCTCCGCCTGCTCGGTCTCCCTGTTCACCAGTTCGAGCTTGTTGAGCTTGGTGACGCCGTCCACCAGCCCGGCGATCTCGGCGCCGAAAAGCTCGGTGATCTCGGCATGGGTGGCCGCCGTGTCCTCGATCGTGTCATGGAGGAGCGCGGTGACGATGGTGGCGTCGTCGAGCTTCAGCCCGGTCAGGATCGCGGCGACTTCGAGCGGGTGGCCGAAATAGGGCTCGCCGCTGGCGCGCTTCTGCTGGGCGTGCGCCCGCGCGCCGTAGACATAGGCGCGGTTGAGCAGCGCCTCGTCGACGTT
>CALFYQ010000221.1 GCA_937952085.1 uncultured Paracoccaceae bacterium
AGAAGTTCCGCGCCTTCGACGGGAGCTGAAGGCGGGCTCTGCGCCTTCGATCGGAAAAAATACATATAAAACAACAATCTAAGGTGGATATCGCGTGCGATAACCGGCGGCGGGCGATCGAACTGCGGCGCGCCGCCGCCCTTGCGCGGCCGGCGCAACGGGGGCAGGGAGGTGCGCGAAAGGAAGGCTCCCGTGCTCCCCATCGCTGGCCTCGTCTTCGGCTTCATCCTCGGCTGGGCCCGCGCCGCGCGGCGCGGCGGCAGCCGGGCGGACCGCATCCAGTTCGCCATCGGCCATGCGCTCGCCTTCGGCCTCGGCGCCTTCATCGCGGCCATCGCGATCCTCCGATCCGGCCTTTTCGGCTGAAGGGCGGCGGGCTAGGCTGACGCCATGTTCAACCGCTTCTTCCTTTCCCTCCGCGAGGCCAAGGTGCCGGTCTCGCTCAGGGAATACCTGACGCTGATCGAGGCGCTGAAGGCCGGGCTCGCGCAGTTCGACGTCGAGGCCTTCTACCATCTCGCCCGCGCGACGCTGGTGAAGGACGAGCGGCACATCGACCGGTTCGACCGGGTCTTCGCCACCTGCTTCAAGGGGCTCGAAGGCGCGACGCTGGGCGAGGCGGTGGCCGAGGTGGACCTGCCGGAGGAATGGCTCCGAAAGCTCGCCGAAAAGCACCTGACGCCGGAGGAGATGGAGCAGATCAAGTCCCTCGGCGGCTGGGACAAGCTGATGGAGACGCTGCGCCAGCGCCTCGAGGAGCAGAAGCGTCGCCACCTGGGCGGCTCGAAATGGATCGGCACCGCCGACACATCCCCGTTCGGCGCCTATGGCTACAACCCCGATGGCGTCCGCATCGGCCAGAAGGAGGGCCGCCACGGCCGCGCCGTGAAGGTCTGGGACAAGCGGGAGTTCAGGAACCTCGATTCCGATGTCGAGATCGGCACCCGCACCATCAAGATCGCGCTCCGCCGCCTTCGCAAATGGGCGCGTGACGGGGCCGAGGAGGAGCTTGACCTCGACGGCACGATCCGCGCCACGGCGGAGCACGGCTGGCTCGACGTGAAGACGCGGCCGGAGCGGCGGAACGCCGTGAAGGTGCTCCTCTTCCTCGACAATGGCGGCTCGATGGACGGCCATGTGCGGGTGGTGGAGGAGCTCTTCTCCGCCGCCTCGACCGAGTTCAAGCACATGGAGCATTTCTACTTCCACAACTGCCTCTACGAGGGCGTGTGGAAGGACAATCGCCGCCGCTGGGACCAGCAGACCCCGACCTGGGACGTGCTTCGCACCTTCGGCTCAGACTACCGGGTCGTCTTCGTCGGCGACGCGGCGATGAGCCCCTACGAGATCGTCCAGCCGGGCGGCGCGGTCGAGCATTGGAACCCGGAGGCGGGCGAGACCTGGCTCCGCCGGGCGACCGGGCACTGGCCGAAATGCGTCTGGATCAACCCGACGCAGGAACAGCACTGGAAGTACGCCCATTCCACGCAGCTGATCCGAGAGATCTTCGCCGACAGGATGTACCCGATGACGCTCCGCGGCATCGAGTCGGCGATGCGGGAACTCGGGCGCTAAGCCGCTGCGCCGCCGCGCGGCGACCGAACGACACATGATCTGAGAGGGCCGCGGCGGCGCGCCGACCTGCGCGGCGGCCCGTCCCTTCCGCGCGGCCGCCATCGAACGGCGCCGCCCAATTCGAGGAACGCACATGCTTTCAGACCGGTTTTCCGAAGCGCTGCGCTTCGCCGAGGCGGCGCATCGCGCCCAGCGGCGGAAGGGCACGGATATCCCCTATGTCGCCCACCTCCTCGCCGTCGCCGGCCTCGTGCTCGAAAATGGCGGCGACGAGGACCAGGCGATCGCCGGGCTTCTCCACGATGCGGTGGAGGATCAGGGCGGCGCGGCGATGGCCGAGGCGATCCGCGCCCGGTTCGGAGATCGCGTCGCCGGGATCGTTCTCGCCTGCACCGACGCCGACACGCTTCCGAAGCCGCCCTGGCGGGCGCGGAAGGAGGCCTATCTCCGCGCCCTCGCGACGAAGCGCGAGGATGCGCTGATCGTGGTCGCGGCCGACAAGGTCCACAACGCGACGGCGATCCTTGAGGACCACCGGGCGCTCGGCGAGGCGATCTGGTCGCGGTTCAACGGCGGGCGGGAGGGCACGCTCTGGTACTACCGTTCGCTCGCCGAGGCGCTGGCGGCGCGGCTGCCCGGGCCCTTGTCGGCGCGTCTCGCGCGGATCGTCGCGGACCTCGAAGCGGCTGCGACGGCGTGAGCCGGATGGTGCGGGCGGCCGGACTTGAACCGGCACGGGCTTGCGCCCCAGGCGTTTTAAGCGCCATGCGTCTACCGTTCCGCCACGCCCGCACGGGCGTCTCCATGCCATGCGGCCGCCGGCCGCGCGAGGGGGTGGATTCGTCAATGTCTTTTACCCATATGATCGATCCGCGACGCGGAATTGCGCTCCCGGACGTTTCGGGGCATCTTCGCAGTTGCGAAACGGAGGGGCCTTATGACGCGGCCGGTGATCGGGGTTTCGGGCGGGTTTCAGCTGATCAACGACGCCTATCGCGTCCAGGCGTCCGGTGAGCGCAACATCTCGGCGGTGGCCAAGGCGGCCGGCGGGCTCCCCTTCATCATCCCCGGAATGCCCTGCTCGGTGCCGATCGACGAAGTGCTCTCGGTGATCGACGGGCTCTTCCTCACCGGCGGCCGGCCCAACGTCCACCCGACCCGCTACGGCCACGAGCCCTCGCCGGCGCATGAGCCCTATGACGAGGGGCGGGACGACATCACCCTGCCGCTGATCCGCCGCGCCATTGAGATCGGCATGCCGGTCTTCGGCGTCTGCCGCGGTATCCAGGAGATCAACGTCGCGCTCGGCGGCACGCTGCACCCGGAGATCCGGGACCTGCCGGGCAAGATGAACCACCGGATGCCGCCGGGCGAGAAGGACCCGACGATCATCTTCCGCAAGCGCCACAAGGTGGCGCTGACGCCGGGCGGCTGGTTCGCCCGCACGCTCGGCGCCTCAGAGATCGACACCAATTCGCTGCACGGCCAGGCCTGCGTCGACCCGGGCGAGGGCGTGCTGGTCGAGGGCGTCGCCGAGGACGGCGTGATCGAGGCGATCTCCGTGCCGGATGCGCCGGGCCTCTGCATCGGCGTCCAGTGGCACGCCGAATACGAGGCGGAGACGGACCCGGTCTCGGCCAGACTCTTCTCCGCCTTCGGCGAGGCGGCGCGGACCTGGCGGATGAGCCGGGCCGCCTGACGGTTCGCGCCCGCCGCGCTGGCGGGGCGGCTTCAGCCAAACGTCTCTTGCACCGCCGCGGCCGAGCCGCGCGCCAAGGGGCGCGTCCGCCCCTGGTGGGCGCAAGACCGGTCTGACATGGCCGCTTTATGGCGTCGCCCCGACCTCGGGCCGAACCGCTCGCGACGGCCGGGGGCGCCCGCCCGCGGGCTGGGGCGAGCGCGGCCGGGACTCGCCGCCCGGGCCCGGGAGGGTCGGATAGGGCGCGCCTTGCTCCGCAGCCATTTCCGAAAACCGTTCCTAACGCCAAGCGCCCCAAACGCGATTTGCCCTCAGGGTCGTCGCTGCGGGCGCTTGCCACGGGCGGCGTCGCGAAGCACTCTCCGCCCCGCCATGATCCCCGAATCCGAAGTCACTTTCGCCGGCAGCTTTCTCGACCGGGCCGACAAGCTCCGCTCCGATGAGGCCGATATCGCCCGCCGGCTCGCCGATCCCGCCTCGCGCGCGATCCCGTTCTGGCGGGGCAAGCCCCTCTTCGACCTGACCGAGGCGGGCCCGCGGCTCGCCTGGATCGGCGCGACCGAGGCGCTCGTCGCCGAGAGCCCGGAGCCGCCGATCTTCATGGGGCTCGACGAGAGCGGCGTCTCGCACTTCGCCTCCGACGTCTCCCACATCGCGCCGCCCGACGAGGCGCCGGCGGAATTCGTCGACCGGCGGACGCTGGACCTCTCCGAGACCCGGAAGTTCGTCGATCTCCGCTCCATCATGGGCGAGATCGACAAGCGGGACGCCGGGGTGGCCGCAGCCGCGAAGGGCGTCTTCGAGTGGCGCTCGACCCATCGCTTCTGCGCGAATTGCGGCGCGAAGAACCGCGTCGGCCATGCCGGCTGGCGGTTCGACTGCCCGGAATGCGGCCGCCAGCATTTCCCGCGCACCGACCCGGTGGTGATCATGCTGATCCTCGACGGCGACAGGGCGCTCCTCGGCCGGCAGGCGGTCTGGCCGCCGCGGATGTACTCGCTGCTGGCCGGCTTCATGGAGCCGGGCGAAAGCGTCGAGGAGGCGGTGCGCCGCGAGGTGATGGAGGAGGCGGGCGTGCCGGTCGGCGAGGTCCGCTACGTCACCTCGCAGCCTTGGCCCTTTCCCGCCTCGCTGATGATCGGCTGCGTCGGCAGGGCGACCGAGACGACGATCCGCCGCGCCGACACCGAGCTCGAGGACGCGATCTGGGCGCCGAAGGCCGAGGTGGCGGAGGCGCTCGCCGGGCGCCACGAGAAGATCGCGGCGGCGCGCAAGGGCGCCGTGGCGCAGGTGATCCTCAAGGCCTGGGTGGACGGGATCGTCACCGGCTTCGACTAGGGCGGCGGGCCGGCCGAGGGGCCGGCGCGCCGAAGGCGGCATATGAAGTACCGGGCGTTCGTCAGCTATAGCCATCGCGACTCCAAGGTGGCCGACTGGCTCCACAAGGCGCTCGAAACCTATCGCGTCCCGGGTCGGCTGGTCGGCCGGGAGACGCCGCTCGGCCCGGTCCCCCGCCGGCTCCTGCCGATCTTCCGGGACCGGGAGGAGCTGCCGACCTCCCCCGATCTCGGCGGCTCGATCAAGGGCGCGCTGGCGGAATCTGGCCATCTCGTCGTCATCTGCTCGCCGGCCGCCGCGAAGTCGATCTGGGTCGACGAGGAGATCCGGCAGTTCAAGGCGATGCATGGCGGCGGCCGCGTCCTCGCCCTCGTCGCCGCCGGCGCGCCGAACGGCTCCGACGATCCGGCGACGGCCGAGGAGGAGTGCTTCCCGCCCGGCCTTCGCTACGAGGTCGACGCGGAGGGCCGGCTCACCGAGCGCCGCGCCGAACCGATCGCCGCCGACCTGCGGGACCATGCGGACGGCCGCGCCAACGCCCTCCTGAAGCTCGTCGCCGGGATGATCGGCGTCGGCTTCGACGATCTCCGGCAGCGGGAAAGGCGGCGCCGCCGGGCGCGGGCGATGCAGGCCGCCGCGGCGCTCGCCGTCGTCCTCGCCGGTTCGGGCTGGCTCTGGACCGCTTGGCGGCAGGAGACCCGCGTCGCGGACCTGAAGCGCGAGGCGCTGACCGCGGAGGCCGAATTCTCCGAGGGGCGGCTCGAACCGGCGCTCCGCCGCCTCGTCCTCGCGCTGCCGGAGGAGATCGGCGCCCGCCCCGGCCCGGAGACGGCCGCGCCGCTCGACGCGCTGGCGCGGATGCGCTTCGAATCCGCCGCGCTCGCCGCCTTCCGCGACCACGACAACGGCGTCGTCGGCGGCGTCTTCACGCCGGACGGGGCGCATGTCGTCTCGCTGGCGGCCGAGGGCCATCTGCGGCGCTGGAACGTCGAAACGGGCGCCGCCACGCACGACCGGCCGATCCACCGCAATTTCGAGACGCCAGCCGCCTTCTCGCCGAGCGCGGATGGAAGGCTCGTCCTCACCGTCGCCTCCAACGGCGTCGCGCGGCTCTGGGACGCGGAGACGCTGGAGATCGTCGCCGAGCCGGTCGCCGAGCCGCGGGAGTTCCCGCGGGTCGAGAAGGCGGCGCTCTCGCCCGATGCGACGACCTTCGTCGAGGCGATGTGGAACGGCGAGCTGCGGCTCCGCGACGCCCGCACCGGCGCCGTCCTCCGCAGCTTCCGCGGCGAGGGCGGGGAGCCGCCGATCCGGCTCGTCTTCGCGCCGGACGGCGCCCGCTTCGCCCTCGTCGTCGACGACCGGCTGGAGATCTGGCCGGTCGCGGGGGAGGGCGGGCCGGTCGCGCTCACGCCGGAGCCGGGGCGCCCGGTCCTCGCCCTCGCCTTCACGCCGGACGGGGCGCGCCTCGCCGCGGGGGCGGGCGACGCGGTGCGGGTCTACGACGCGGCGACCGGCGCGGAGCGCCTCGCCCTGACGGGCGGCGCGAAGGGGGTGAACGCGCTCGCCGTCTCGCCGGACGGCGCCCGCCTCGCCGTCGGGTCGGACGACGGCGCGGCGCGGCTCTGGCGGCTCGACGACGGCGCGGCGGAGGCGACGTTCGACGGCGGCGGCCGTTCGGTCTACGCCGTCGCCTTCGACCCTTCGGGCGATCGCCTCGCGATCGGCGGCGCCGACCGCACGGCGCGGATCTTCGACATCGAAAGCGGCCGCGAACGCATCGTCCTCCGCGGCCACGCCAACGCGCTCTTCGGCCTCGGCTTCGGGCCGAACGGCGAGCGGCTGCTGAGCTGGGCCTACGACCAGACGCTGCGCACCTGGTCGGCGAAGCCGGCGGCGGACCGGGCGGCGAGCTTCCCCTCGCCCTATCTCATGGACGTGGCGACCGACGCCGAGGCGCGGCTCATCGCCCTCGCCGAGACGGCGCAGGTGCGCGTGATCGAGACGGCGACGGGGCGGGAGGTCCTGACGGTCCCGGTCGAGCAGTATCAGGTGAAGTCGGTCTCGCTCGACGCGGCAGGCCGGCGGCTCCTCGTCACGCTGCGGCAGGAGATGCAGCTCTGGAGCGTCGAGACCGGCCAGCGCCTCTTCGAGACGATGTGGAAGGACAAGTATTTCCAGGTCGGCGCGATCTCGGCGGACGGGCGCATCCTCGCCGGCGGACGGGTCGGCGGGATCCGGCTCTGGCGGCCGCCGGACCCGGAGCCGGCCTGGTGGCTCGACGGCGGCGGGCAGCCGGACTGGCTCGAATTCTCGCCCGACGGGGGGAGCCTCACGCTTGTCTCGAACGGGCCGGACGCCGGGCTCTGGCGCTTCGAGGAGGGGGACGTGAACCTCTTCGAGGGCCGGCCCTGCCCGTGCCGGACGATGAGCCTCTCGCCGGACGGGCGGCGCGCGCTCGTCACCCTGCCGCAGATGGGCACGGGCGCCTCGCTCTGGGACGTCGCCTCGGGGACGCGGATCGCCGATCTGCCGAGCCATGACGGCTTTCCCGAGGGCGCCGATTTCGGGCCGGAGGGCCGCTATCTCCTCTCCGCCGGGCGGATGGAGGCGCGGCTCTGGGATGCGGAGACGCTGGAGCGCGTGCTGACGATCCGCGACCCGGAGGGCGATCTCCACAAGGCCTATTTCGGGCCCGACGACCGCACCATCGTGACGGGGACCAGCGGCGTCGCGCGGATCTGGAGGCTTCCGGCGGCGGACGCGTCGGCGTTCGCATGGGCGCGCGCGGCGCTCGGGGTCGGGAGCCGGGCGGAGGCGGCGGCGCTCGGCGCGCCGAAATGAATCGGGCCCGCCGAAGCGGGCCCCTTTCCGTCTTGTCTCGCGCGGGATCAGGCCGCGACGGGGCCGTCGTCCTTCCGGCCGCGATCGGCCATGAACTGGTCGAACTCGGCCTTGTCCTTGGCCTTGCGGAGCTTGTCGAGGAAGTCGACGAAGGCGGTCCGCTCCTCCTCGAGCCGGCGCAGCGTCTCCGCGCGGTACTCGTCGAAGGCGGCGTTGCCCGTGTCGCCCCAGCGCTCACGCCGATAGTTCCGGTCCCAGTTCCGCTTTCCGCACCGCATTCTTCCGCTCCAGATCATGTAGAACAGGATCGCCAGGCCGAGCGGCCAGACGATGATGAAGCCGAGGACCATCGTGGCGATCCAGGCGGGCCGCCCTTTCTCGTCCAGCCACGCCTCGGCGCCTTTCAGCCATTCGACGAACTTGCTCACAGGCGACGCCTCCTTCCGGCTTTGTCTATGTGAATGTTATTCACATTAACATAGCTGGTGGAGCCCCGCCCCGCCGTCAAGCGGGTCCACGCGAAAAATCGTCAGGGGTCTTCGGGCAGGAAGCCGAGGCCGCGGAGATAGATCGCGGCCCCCGCCTCCAGAAGCTCCTCGGCGGGGATCGGCGCGCGGCGGAGGGCTTCGTCGCCGCGGCCGAACAGGGCGGTGACGCCGTGGCTCAGCGCCCAGAGGTGATAGGCCATCATCAGGACGGGCGGCCGCTTCGCCTCCGGCATCTGCTTGGCCAGCAGCTCGCAGGCCCGGAAGAGCGCGCGGAAAGCGCGGTCGGAGGCGACGCGAAGCTGAGGGTCCGCATCGGGCGAGACGCCGGCCTCGAACATCGCGGCGAAATAGGCGGGTTCGGCCTTGGCGAAGCCGAGATAAGCGCGCCCGACGCGCTCGAAGCTGGAGAGCGCGGAGGGCCGGCCGTCATCCCAGGCCGCCTCCAGCCGGGCGGCGAAGAGCTCGAACCCGCGCCGCGCCGTCTCGACGATCAGCTCGTCCCGGTCCTTGAAATGGCGATAGGGCGCGGCGGGCGAGACGCCGGCGCGCCGCGCCGCCTCGGCGAAGGAGAAGCCGTTCGGCCCCTTCTCGCGAATAAGCGCCAGCACGGCGTCGACCAGCGCCGATTTCAGATTGCCGTGATGGTAGCTGTCGCGCGCCATGCCCCGATATATGGCGCTTCGCGGCGCCGGGGGCCAGCGCCGGCGTTTTCGCGCGAAGCGCAGGTCCGCCGTGGCGGAGTCTCATTCAAAAAGTCGAATAATATATTTGAGTCAAAGCCCTAGGCCGGGATTCAACCTTGAATCGCGCCCGGCCCGCCGTCAGATCTCTGAATAGATCTCCAGCACGTTGTTTTCCGGATCCCGGAAGAAGAGCGTCCGATGTCGCCATTCCGGCAAGTCGGTCGGTGGCCGGAGGATCGGAACGCCGGCCGCGACGAGGGCCTCGTGGCAGGCTTCTATCTCCGCCGGCGGAACCCGGAAACAGAGCTGGACCGAGGCCGCGCCCGGCGCCTTGGGACCGTCGTCGCAAACTGCCCAGTTCGCGCGCGGCCAGAGCGTGAGAAGCGAGGCGCCGACGCGGAAACTCACCCAGTTCGGCCGGTCCGTCTCGACCGTGAACCCCATCACCCCCTCATAGAAGGCCCGCGTCTCCGCCATGCGGGAGCATAGCAGCACGCAATGGTCAAGATTGCCGATTCCGCCGAGCGGCATGGCCTGGCTCCTTCATCCGGGTGGAGCCGCGATGATCGGCGGGGC
>CALFYQ010000222.1 GCA_937952085.1 uncultured Paracoccaceae bacterium
TCGCCACCGTCGCCGTCTATTCGGACGCGGACGCCGCCTCCCTCCACGTCGCCAGCGCCGATGAGGCGGTGCGGATCGGGCCTGCCCCCGTCTCCGAAAGCTATCTTCGCGCCGAGGCCATCATCGCCGCCGCGAAGGCGACCGGCGCGGAGGCGATCCATCCGGGCTTCGGGTTCCTCTCCGAGAACCCGGATTTTGTCGAGGCGGTGGAGGCGGCCGGCCTCGTCTTCATCGGCCCCTCCGCCTCGGCGATCCGCGCCATGGGCCTCAAGGACGCGGCGAAGCGGCTGATGGAGGAGGCGGGCGTCCCCGTCGTCCCCGGCTATCACGGCGCGCGGCAGGAGCCGGATTTCCTCGCCGGCGAGGCCGAGGCCATCGGCTACCCCGTCCTCATCAAGGCCCGCGCCGGCGGCGGCGGCAAGGGCATGCGCCGCGTGGACCGGGCGGAGGACTTCGCCGCCGCGCTCGCCTCCGCCTCCTCCGAGGGCAAGGCCAGCTTCGGCGACGGCGCCGTCCTCATCGAGAAATACGTCTCCGCCCCGCGCCACGTCGAGGTGCAGGTCTTCGGCGACGGCCAGGACGCGATCCACCTCTTCGAGCGGGATTGCTCGCTCCAGCGCCGCCACCAGAAGGTAATCGAGGAGGCTCCGGCGCCTGGAATGACGGAGGAGGTCCGCGCCGCGATGGGCGCCGCCGCCGTCCGCGCGGCGAAGGCCATCGGCTATTCCGGCGCCGGCACCATCGAGTTCATCGTGGACGGCTCGAAAGGCCTCCGCCCCGACGGGTTCTGGTTCATGGAGATGAACACCCGCCTCCAGGTCGAGCACCCCGTCACCGAGGAGATCACCGGCGTCGATCTCGTCGAATGGCAGCTCCGCGTCGCCGCCGGCGAGCGCCTGCCGATGCGGCAGGAGGATCTGAAGATCAAGGGCTGGGCCTTCGAGGCGCGGCTCTACGCCGAGGACGCCGCGAGGGGCTTCCTCCCCGCCACCGGCCGGCTCGACCACCTGAAGTTCCCGGAGGGCGCCCGGATCGAGACCGGCGTTCGCCCCGGCGACGAGATCACGCCCTTCTATGACCCGATGATCGCCAAGATCGTCACGCGCGGGAAGGACCGGGCCGAAGCCCTCTCCCGCCTCCGCGCCGCGCTGGAGGCGACCGAGGTGGCGGGCTCCGTCACCAACGTCGCCTTCCTCGCCCGGCTCGCCGCCCATCCCGGTTTCGCGAAAGGCGAGGTCGACACCGGACTGATCGAGCGCGACGCGGCGGCGCTCACCGCCCCGCCGCCCTGCCCGCCCGCCGCCCGCGCCCTCGCCGCCCTCGCCGCGCTCGGCCTCCCCGCCGCCGGCGGCCCGGACTGGGACCGGCGGGACGGCTTTCGCATCTGGGGCCCGGCCCGCGCCCTCGCCCGCTTCGGCGACGAGGCCGCCGAAGTGGAGATCGACGGAGATCGCGTCTCCGTCCGCCTTGAGGAGACGACCGTCTCCCTCCTCGTCCGCCGCGAGGGCGATGCGCTCCGCGTCGATGACGGCGCCCGCGTCTTCTCCGCCCGCGCCCTCCGCCGCCCCGGCAAGGCGACGATCTTCCTCGACGGCGCGGCGCATGAGTTCGCCCTGCCCGACCCGCTCGCGGTCGGCGGCGATGCGGGCGGCGGCGGCGACATGGTGCTCTCGCCGATGCCCGGTCTCGTGAAGGCGGTCCACGCCCAGCCGGGCGCGAAGGTGGAGAAGGGCGCGCCGCTCTGCGTCCTCGAAGCGATGAAGATGGAGCACACGCTGAAGGCCCCGCGCGACGGCGTGATCGAGAAGGTCGGCGCCGAGGCGGGCGACCAAGTCGAAGAAGGCGCCGTCCTCGTCACGCTGGAGCCGATCGATGGCTGAGCGCGCGCTTCTCTTCGAGATGGGCCCGCGCGACGGGCTCCAGAACGAGGCTAGGCCGATCGCCACCGCGGACAAGATCCGCCTCGTCGACCTCCTCTCCGCCGCCGGCTTCGCCAAGATCGAGACGGCGAGCTTCGTCTCCCCGAAATGGGTGCCGCAGATGGCCGACGGGGCCGAGGTGCTGGCCGGCATCCATCGCCGCCCCGGCGCCCGCTACACCGCGCTGACGCCGAACCTGAAGGGATACGAGCGGGCGAAGGCCGCGAAGGTGGACGAGATCGCCATCTTCGGCTCCGCCTCCGAAGGCTTCTCCCGCGCCAATCTCAACGCCTCGCGGGAGGAGGCGCTCGCAATGTTCCGCCCCGTCGCCGAGGCGGCGGCGGCGGACGGAATGCCGATGCGCGGCTATGTCTCCTGCGTCACCGACTGCCCGTTCGACGGGCCGACCCCGCCCGAGGCCGTCGCCGAGGCCGTCACCGCCCTCCTGACCATGGGCGCCTATGAGGTCTCGCTCGGCGACACGATCGGCCGCGGCGTGCCGGAGCGCGTCGCCGCCATGCTAGACGCCTGCCTGAAGGTCGCGCCCGCCGCAAAGCTCGCCGGCCATTTCCACGATACCGGCGGCCGGGCGCTCGAGAACATCGAGGTCGCGCTGGAGAAGGGCCTTCGCACCTTCGACGCCGCGGCGGGCGGCCTCGGCGGCTGCCCCTATGCCCCCGGCGCGGCCGGGAACGTCGCCACCGAGGCGGTCGTCTCGCTCCTCGAGGCGAAGGGGTTCGAGACCGGGATCGACGCGGCGAAACTCGCCGAGGCCGCCACCTTCGCCCGTTCGCTCCGGAGCGCCTGACGGCCCCAGCCGACCCGCGCCCAGGCGCGCTCATGGAGGAAGTAGGAGACGAAGCCGAGAGCGGCGCCGAGCCCCGCCACCACGCTGCCTTCCGTCCACGACCCCGTCACCGCCCAGGTGAGCGCCGTCATCGCCACGAAACCCGTCGCCTGCCAGCTCAAGGACTTGGCGAAGGTGCGGGCGCGGCTTTCGGCGATCTCGGTCATGTCGGGCTCCTCTCAGGTTCGCGCCGAAGCTAGGCGGCCGGACGGACGAAGGGCATTCGGAACCTTCTGTCACTTTCCTCGCGGAGCGTGATATTAAGGGACGATGTTTCAGAAACTCGACAAGCGCGACCGCGCCGCGCTCTTCCGCGCGCGGCTCGAAGAGGCGATGGCGCGGCAGGGCGCGAACCGCAGCGCCCTCGCCCGCGCGGTCGGCGTCAACCGCTCCACCATCGCGCAGATCCTCGGCGACGAGGGGCCGCGCCTGCCGAACGCCCATCTCGCCGCCGATTGCGCCGCCGCGCTCGGCGTGAGCGCGGACTGGCTCCTCGGCCTCGCGGACCGGCCGGAGCGCGCCGGCGATCTCGTCGAGGCGGCCGTCAGCCTCTCAGACGCCGAGCGGGCGCTGGTGGACGACCGCATCCTCGCCTGGCACCGGGAGGCCCGCGGCTACAAGATCCGCCATGTCCCCGCCACGCTGCCCGACGTGCTGAAGACCGACGAGGTCCTCTCCTGGGAATACGAACGGCATCTCGGCAAGACGCCGGCGCAGGCCCGCGCCGCGATGGACGAGCGGCGCGCCTGGCTCCGCGAGCAGCTTTCCGACTACGAGATCGCCATGCCCATCGGCGAGCTTCGCGCCTTCGCCGCCGCCGCCGGCTATTACGAGGGGATGCCGCCCGCCCTCCGCGCGCCGCAGCTCAGATCGCTCGCCGATCAGGCGCGGGCGGGCTTCCCCTCGCTCCGCCTCCATCTCTTCGACGCGCGCCGCGTCTTCAGCGCGCCCGTCACCGTCTTCGGCCCACTCCTCTCGGTCATCTATGTCGGCCGGTTCTATCTCGCCTTCCGCTCGGCGGAGCGGGTGCGCGCGATGACGCTGCATTTCGACGGGCTGGTGCGGGAGGCGGCGGTGGACGCCCGCGAGGCCGCCGACTGGATCGACGGCCTCGCCGCCCGGATCGGGGATTGACCCGCCCGGCGCCGCGGGGGCCTATGCGCCGAACCGGGAGGACAACATGAGCTTCGAGACCATCCGCCTCGCGACCGACGCGCGCGGCGTCGCCACGCTGACCCTGGCGCGCCCGGAAAAGCACAACGCGCTATCGGCGAAGATGATCGCGGAGCTTTCCGAGGCCGCCGCCGCCATCGCCGCCGACGCCGCGATCCGCGCGGTGATCCTCACCGGCGAGGGCGAGAGCTTCTGCGCCGGCGGCGATCTCGGCTGGATGCGAGAGCAGTTCGAGGCGAGCCGGGAGCAGCGGATGGCCGAGGCGCGGAAGCTCGCCGCCATGCTCGGCGCGCTCAACGCCCTGCCGCAGCCGCTGATCGGCCGGGTCAACGGGCCGGCCTATGGCGGCGGCATGGGCATGATGTCGGTCTGCGACGTGACCGTGTGCGCCGATCACGGCCGGTTCGGCTTCACCGAGACGCGGCTCGGGCTGATCCCGGCGACGATCTCCCCTTACGTGATCGCGCGGATGGGCGAGGGCATGGCGCGGCGGGTCTTCATGTCCTCCCGCCTCTTCGGCGCGGCGGAGGCGGAGCGGCTCGGCCTCGCCGCCAGGGTCGTCCCCGCGGCGGAGCTCGACGCGGCGGTGGAGGCGGAGGTCGCACCCTATCTCGTCGTCGCGCCCGGCGCCGTCGCCCGCTCCAAGCGCCTCGCCCGGATGCTCGGCCCGAAGCTCGACCCCGAGACGGTCGAGGCCACCATCGCCGCCCTCGCCGACGCCTGGGAGAGCCCGGAATCGCATGAGGGCGTCGCCGCCTTCTTCGAGAAGCGGAAACCGAACTGGCGGGCCTAGCCGACCGCCGGCGCCAGCATCACGCCCTCGAAGAAGGCCGCCAGCGCCGCGTGCGCGTCGAGCGGCAGGACATGCGACACATACTGGTCCGGCCGGACCACGACGAGGCAGCCCGCCGCCCGGTCGACACCGCGCATCTCGAAAATGTCCCGCCCGGGCGACGGGTCCCGGCAGAACGCCTTTTCGTAGTCGATCAGCCCGAACCGGCCCTTCCGGGGCCGGAGAAGCGGGTGCTGCGCGGTGATCTCGGCCTCCCGGAACCCGGCCTGCAGCACGGCGCGGAGGTCGAGCGCCGCATCCGGGGCCGCGCCCGGCGGCGTGAAGCGGCGGAGCGGCGACGCGGCGCCATGCGCGAGGAAATCGCAGAGCCCGGCGAGCCGATCGCCCGCGTCGTCGGCGAAGGCGTAGAGCCGCCAGCGCCCATCCGCCTCCGCCACATGGCCAAGCTGCATCGGCTTCGCGTCGGCCAGCCGGATCACCGGCGCGGAGTGAAAGCGCATCCCGATGGGAAAGCCGGGGGCGAGCGTCTGCCAGTCGCCCGGCCCGGTCAGCGCCGACGGCGCGTAGCGGACCGAGAGCCCGGCGGTGTAGCGGCCGTGCTCGATGAAATAGCGCTGGAACATCGGCGCATCGCCGCCCTCGGCGGAGCGCTCCGCGATGATCCGCGCCCATTCCTGGTCGAACTCGATCAGCGCCTTCGCCACCCCTTGCCGCTCCGCGGAATAGCTTTCGAGGAGCGCCGGCGCCGCCCTGCCGCCGAGCACGGCGGCGAGCTTCCAGCCGAGGTTGAACCCATCCCCCATCGAGACGTTCATCCCCTGCCCCGCCTTGGGGCTGTGGGTATGGCAGGCGTCGCCGGCGATGAAGACGCGGGGCGGCCGGGCGCCGCCATCATCGAACCGGTCGGCCAGGCGCTGGCCGATCTCGTAGACCGACCACCAGGCGACGTCCTTCACCACCAGCGTGTAGGGCGAGAGGATGCGCCGCGCCGCCTCGATCAGGCGCTCCACGCCGATGTTCCGGGCACCGACCCTCTCGTTCGCGCCAAGGCTTTCCATTTCGACATAGAGGCGGACGAGATATCCGCCCTCCCGCGGGATGATCAGCACCGTCCCGGCGCTGTCGGACTGGATCAGCGCCTTTCGCCGGATGTCGGGGAAATCGGTGACGGCGAGGACATCCATCACCCCCCAGGCCTTGTTCGCGGAATCGCCCGTCAGCTTCAGGCCGATCGCCCCGCGCACCGCGCTCCGCGCCCCGTCGCAGCCGACGACGTAGCGCGAGCGGATCGTCTCGGTTTCGCCCTCCCTACCGGGCTCCAGCCGTTCGAGCGTGGCCGTCAGCGGAAACTCGGCCGCATCGTCGCGCGTCAGGGAGACGAGCCGGCGGGCATAGTCGGGCTTCAGCCGGCTCGGCGAATTCTCCATGAAGGCGAGGTACATGTCATGCACCCGCGCCTGGTTGAGGATGACATGCGGCAACTCCGAGAGGCCGTCCTCGACATCCTGGATGCTGCCGGTGCGGATGATCTCTTTCGGCCGCGCCGGGTCCGGCTTCCAGAAGGCGGTCTCGTTGACCCAATAGGCCTCCCGCATCACCCGGCCGGCGAAGCCGAACGCCTGGAACATCTCCATCGAGCGGCAGGAGACGCCATCCGCCTGGCCCTTCTCCATCGGGCCGGGCTTCTGCTCCACGATCCGCGTGCGGATCTCCGGGAAGGCCGAAAGCTGCGCGGCGAGGGTGAGGCCCGCCGGCCCGCAGCCGACGACGAGCACGTCCACCGCTTCCGCCGGCCCTGCATCCGCGCGCGCGACCGGGCGGCGATCCGGGTCGCCGGGGCGGAATCCGTCGAGATGAAACTGCATCCTCCCCTCCGTTTTCGCCGATGAGAGCACGGCGCGGCGCCGGAGGGAACGCCGGGATCAGCGCCAGAGGCGAAGGAGGTTCGAAAGCTTGCCGGTCTGCTCCGGCGGCAGCAGGCCGCAGAGCTGGTCTCCCGTCCGGCAGAAATCGTAGCTGCCCATGTCGAGATTGAGCGCCATGCGCGGCCGATACTTCGCCGCCAGCATTTCCGCCGCCTCGTTCAGTGTCAGCGCCGCGAGCCCGCTGTCCCAGAGCCCCATCGCGCCCGCCTCGGTGACGAAGAGGATGCGGCGGCGGAACCGGGGCGCGTCCGCCAGCGGCTTCGCATCGACCGCGCCCTCGGCGATCAGGAGATGGGACTGAAGGAGCGACACGCTCGATTTTGACGCGACCTCGATGAAGGTCGCGCGGGCGGAGGCATCGTCGAGGTCGTAGACGCGCCCGCCGATCTCGGCCCGGTGGCGGTGCTGGATCGAGGGCCGCCCCTCCCGGTCGATCAGCAGGAGCCCGTCGAACCGCGCATATTCGCGGCTCACCACCTCGCCCCGCCGCACGAAAAGGCCGACCGGCTTCGGCCGCCCTTCCTTTCGCGTGTCGGTGGCGGTGTAGGCGCCGGTGACGTCGATGGCGTCGAGCGGTGTCGCGCCGGCGTCCTCGGGCAGGAGGACGAGGTCCGCCCTCGCCTCGGCGCAGGCGGACCAGATCAGCGCAGGGTCCGCCTCGAAGCAGGCGGCCGCGCCTTGCGGCGCGGCGAGGATCGCCCCCGCGAGAAGGGGCGCAAGAAGGTTCGTCACGGTCTCGTCGTCACCCCGGGCTCATGCCTCTCAACCGCTCGGACCGGCGGCGGAGCAGCTCCACCGTCGTCAGAAGGGCGATGGAGATGATCACGAGAATCGTGGCGACGGAAAGGATGGCCGGCGAAATTTGTTCGCGGATGCCGTTCCACATCTGCCGCGGGATGGTCTGCTGATCGGGCGCCGCGACGAAAAGCACCACCACCACCTCGTCGAAGGAGGTGACGAAGGCGAAGAGCGCGCCGGATATCACGCCGGGCAGGATGAGCGGCAGGATCACCTTGAAGAAGATCGTCTGCGGCGTCGCCCCGAGGCTCGCCGCCGCGCGGGTCAGCGAATGGTCGAAGCCGACCAGCGTCGCCGTCACCGTGATGATGACGAAGGGAATGCCGAGCGTGGCGTGCGCCAGCACGATGCCGACATAGGAATTGGCGAGCCCGGTCGCCGAGTAGAAGAAGAAGAGGCCGGTCGCGGTGATGATGATCGGCACGATCATCGGCGAGATCAGCACCGCCATGATGGCCCGGCGGAACGGCATTTCCGGCCGCGAGAGGCCGAGGGCGGCCAGCGTGCCGAGCCCGGTCGCCACCAGCGTCGAGAAGAAGCCGATGATGATCGAGTTCTTCGCCGCGTTGATCCAGGCCGCATTGGCCCAGGCGTCCGCCCACCAGGCGCCGTCCCGCGGCGCGTCGGGATTCGTCATGCCGAAGGTCAGCAGCAGATCGTACCACCGCATCGAATAGCCCTCGGGGTCGAAGGACAGCATCTTGTCGGTGAAGCTGAAATACGGCTCCGCGTTGAAGGAGAGCGGGATGACGATGAGGATCGGCGCGATCAGGAAGAGGAAGATCAGCCCGCAGATCACCCGGTAGCCATAATACCAGGCCTTCTCGAGCGGACCGGCATAGGAAGGAAGCGCCATCAGGTCACCCGAACTTCATGTTGTCGATGCCGATCAGGCGGTCGTAGAGCCAGTAGAGCAGCAGGATCGCCCCGAGAAGGATCGCAGCCAACGCCGCCGCGAGCGACCAG
>CALFYQ010000223.1 GCA_937952085.1 uncultured Paracoccaceae bacterium
GGGCCGCGGCGGCGATTTCGGATCGGTCTGATCGCCGCGCGCAGCGCCCCGCGCCGTCGGCGCACGCCTTCGACCGCCAAAGAGCTGCGGTCGCGGCGCCGCGGCCCGTCTCGGCGGCCGGAATCAGCCGCCCTCGCCGGAGCGGATCGCAGTGACGTCCGTGGCGAGGATCATCGAGCCGCTCGAGAGCGTCAGTTCGACCCCGTTGTCGCCGAACCGCGCCTCGGTGACGCTGGAGAAGCCGCGCGCGATCTCGGTCTCGAGCGCCTCATCGCCCGCGCTCCGCTCGACCTTGAAGACGTAGGTGCCGGCGGCGATGTCCCCCGCCGTCCCGCCATCGCCGTTCCAGGTGAACTCGGTGTCGGTCGGCTCGAGCGGCACCGTCGCCACGGTGACGCCCGCGGCGGTCTGCACCACAAGATTGGAGGCCGTCGCGCCCGGCGCCGGATCGACGCGGAGCTCCAGCGGCGTCTTGCCGTCATAGGCGAGCGCCGAGGGCGCCTCGACGCGGGCGTCGATCCAGGGGCCGAGCTGCGCCGGGCCTTCGCCGCCGAGCGCGGAGAGGATCTTGTCGAGCGTCGTGTTCGACTTGATCGCCTGTTCGACCGAGGAGAACTGCGCCAGCTGGGCGACGAACTCGGTCGAGTCCTGCGGGTTGAGCGGATCCTGGTTCTTCAGCTGCGTGGTCAGAAGCGTCAGGAAGGTTTCGAAATCCGCCCCCGTCTCCAGCGCCGAGCCGGCCGCTTTCGAAGCGGCGGCCGAGGCCGAAGTGGTGGTGGAGGTGGCGGCGGCGACGGCGTCCATCTTCGAGGCTCCTAAAGGCGGATATCGAGCCGATCGCTCGGCCCGACGGGCCGGCGATAGAGGCCGGCCTGCTGCGGTTCGGTTCGCGACTCGGCGGGCGCGTCTCCGCCGCCGGCGGCCATCCCGGCCCCCGCGGCGCCGGAGCCTTCGCGCTGCGCGCCGCCGCCCGACTGCCCGAATTCGAGCGAGACGGAGCGATAGCCGGCGTTCTGAAGCTCCCGCAGGAGCGTCTCCGAATGCCGGCGCATCAGTTCCGCCACATCGGCGCGATCGGCGCTGACGACGGCGGAGAGGCCGCCGTCATTCGCCGTGAAGTGGATCGAGACGCGGCCGAGCTCCGGCGGATCCAGCCGAAGCTCGATCCGGTCGCCGGTCCGGTCCGCCCTGATTGCGAGGCCGATCTGCGCCGACACATGCGCCGCACGCGCTTCGGCGGCGGCGCCGGTATGGTGCAAGGGCTGAGGCGCTGCGGCGGAATCGATGCGTGCCACCCCGCCGCGGTCGATCACCGGCGCCGCCGGATCCGTCGGGCCGCTATCGAAGGTCGCTGCGGCGGCCTGCATCCCGTTCGAGGCGTCCTGCGTGCGGGTCTCCGGCCCCGTCCGAGGCGCGAGCTTCGCTTCCGCCGCGGGCGCGCTCGCCATGCGCTCCGGCGCGGCGGAGGCGAGCGTCTCGACCTCCGGCTTCGGAGCAACTTCTTTCGCCGCCTCGGAGAGCGCCGCATGGGCGGCGGGCGCGACATGCGCCGGTTTCGTCTCGTTCGGCGCGATCTTGGGGCGCTGCGGCGCCTCCGGTGCGACGCGGGCGCCGGCCTCGGTGGTCGGGCGCGGCGCGGTCTCGACGAGCGCTTCCGGCTCGACCGGCGCTTCGGCCGCCGGCGCGTCCGTTTCAGCGGTCAGAGGCGCCGCCTCTGGCTTCGCCGCCGCGGCTTCCCGCGCCAGCTTGGCAGCGTCCGGGTTCGGCGTCGCCGGCGTGGAGAGTTCCGCCGCGCGCGCGACGATCCGCGCCGCCGCATCGCCGCGGGCTGCAGCGACCGCCTCTGGATCCGCCCCTTCGGCGTCGCCGCCGACGATAGCCACATCCGCCGCAAGCGAAGAATCGACGGATTCTTCCGCGGCCGGCGTCGGGGCGGCGAGCGGCGCGTTCCCGGCGCCGCGGACAGCCGGCGTGGAGCGGGCCTTGCCCTCCGACGCGATGCGGGGCGCGGCCTGCGGGGCCGGCTCGGCGGCGACCTCGGGCTCCAGCAGCTTGGCGAAGGAACTGGGTTCGGGCGCCTTCGCGGGCGTGGCGGCCGGCTGGCTCGCCATGCCGGACGCGGCGGCGGATTCGGAGGCGTCGGACTCGTCCGGCGCGTCGGCGGCCCTGGCCTCGCCGTCCGGCTCGGTCGCGACGGCGGCGTCCGCCGCGGTTCTCGTGTCGCCATCGCCGCCTTCGCCCGAAGCGCGACGCTGCTTCGGCGCGGTTTCAGGAGAGGGCGCCCCTCCGAAGAGCGTCAAGCTCGGGCCGATCATGCGCGTCTCCATTCTGGTTCGCGCTGGGGAGAATGGCCGAGGAACCTTGACCATACGTTTACCGGACCGGGCCATGATGCGCCGAAACGAGGAGCCAGAATGATTCCTTCCGTCACGCTTCCGCCCGTCGCCGCGACCGCGCTGCAGAACACGCCGCGCGCGCGCGAAGCCGCATCCAGCGCCGCCGAGTCGCCGATCAGGACCGCGGCGCGCGCCTTCGAATCGGTGTTTCTCGCCGAGATGCTCAGCCAGGCCGGCCTCGGCCAGGCGCGAGAGGGCCTCGGCGGCGGCGGCGTGGGCGAACAGGCCTTCGCCTCGCTCCTCTCGCGGGAATGGGCGGAGAGCATGGCCGCCCGCGGGGGGATCGGCCTCGCCGAACATATCGAGCGCGCGATGGCCGCGCGGGAGGGTTACGATGTCTGACGGGCACCGCTGGCGGCGCCGGCTGGCCGAGGCCGCGGCGCTCCTGGAGACGGAGCGGCGGCTTCTGGTCCGCGGCGCGATCGCCGAAATCAACCGGCTCGGCCCGCGCCGGGACGCCGCGGCCGCCGCGCTGACCGAGATGCCCGACGCCGCGGCGGAGGACGAACGCGAGGCGCTCGCCTCGATCCGCGCCGCCGCGCTGCGGAACGCCCGCCTGCTCCGCGCCTATCGCGACGGCGCCGCGAACGCCCTCAACCGGCTTCGCGCGCTCGACGCGAAGGCCGCGGATATCGGCGCCTACCGGCAGGACGGCTCCAAGATGCCCGCCACGGGGGGCCCGACCCGCGAACGCCGCGCCTGAGCGGCGCAGCCGCAGGCGAGGGCGACCGACCGGACGAAGCGGGTCGGAACGCGCCGCCCGGTCGGGGGCGTATCCGCCATCGGCGTTCGCGCCGTTGAGCGCCAGGGGCGCGCGGGACCGCGGGCGCGCCTCGACCGGGCGCCATCACCCCTGGTGCGGCGCCCCCGGTATCAGCCCCTGCCCCATCGCGTAGAGCAGGATCGAAACGGTGAGCACCGAGAGCGCCGTCGTCACCAGCACGCTGGCCGAGGCGCGCTCCGTCCAGATCCCGTATTGCTGGGCGATGACGAAGACGTTGGTGGCGGTCGGCAGCCCGGCCAGCAGCGTCGCCGAGGCGACCCAGACCGGGTCGAACGGCCCGAAGGCGGTCAGCGCCAGCAGCATCGCGATCGGATGCACGAGGAGCTTCATCGGCGCGATGTAGCCGAGCGACCAGGGCATCCGCTTCAACGGCCGCAGGGCCAGCGTCACCCCCATCGAGAAGAGCGCGCAGGGCGCGGCGGCGTTGGCGAGCTGCGTGATCAGCCGGGCCAGCGGGGCCGGCGCCTCGAACCTGGCGGCCGCGGCGGCGACGCCGATGGCCGTGGCGATGATGAACGGGTGGGTGGCGATGCGCTTCACCACGAGCCACGCGGTCTTCAATGCGCCCCCCTCGCCGCGCCCGCCGAGCGCCATAAGCGCCGGCGCGAGGGTGAAATGCATGATGTTCTCGAAGCAGAAGATCAGCGCGATCGGGATCGCCGCCTCCCGCCCGAAGGCGAGCAGCGCGAGGCCGGGGCCCATGAAGCCGATATTGCCGTAGCCGCCGGCGAGGCCCTGGACGGTCGCCGCCGCGAGGTTTCCGCCCGTCGTCGCGAGGCCGAGGAGCAGCACGAAGACGAATATGACGAAGGTGACCCCGACATTTGCGGCGATGAAGTCCCACCGCGTCAGCGTCTCGATCGGGGTCTTCGAGAGGAGGTCATAGAAGAGCGCCGGCAGCGCCAGCCAGACGACGAAGATGTTCAGCCAGCCGAGGCCCTCCAGTGAGATCCGGAACGTGCGAGCGAAGATCGCGCCAAGCGCGATCAGCCCGAAGAAGGGGATGAGAAGGCCGACGATCTGGATCATGCGCGGCGCGGCCCCCCGGCGGGCGAAGCGCCGCGCCCGCAGGGCCGCGGCCGGCGCTCCGCCAGGCGGGTTATTCCGGCTCTCCCGCGTAGATTTTCCGCTCGTCGCAGGGCGCGACGCGAAGGATGTTGGTCGTCCCCGGCACGTTGAAGGGCACGCCGGCGGTGACGACGATATAGTCGGTCGCTTCCGCGAAGCCGTCGCGCAGCGCCGCGCGCGCCGCGCTCACCACCGCGAGCTTGAACCGCTCCACCTCCTCGGCAATGGCGCAGTGAAGGCCCCAGACCAGCGTCAGCCGACGGGCCGTGGCGCGGAACGGGGTCAGCACGATGATCGGAACGAACGGCCGCTCCCGCGCCATCATCAGGCCCGTCGTGCCGGAATGGGTGAAGCAGGCGATCGCCTTCACATGGGTCGTCTCGGCGACCTCCCGCGCGGCGACGGTGATGGCGTCCGCCACCGCGTTGCCGGCGCCGGTGCGCGACCGGAGGATGATCTCGCGGTAGGTCGGGTCGGATTCGACCGACATCGCCACCGCGTTCATCGTCTTCACCGCTTCGACCGGGAACTTGCCGGCCGCGCTCTCGGCCGAGAGCATGATCGCGTCGGCGCCTTCGTAGATCGCCTGGGCGACGTCGGAGACCTCGGCCCTGGTCGGCACGGGGCTTTCGATCATGCTTTCCAGCATCTGGGTCGCCACGATCACCGGCTTGCCGGCGGCGCGACAGCGGCGGACGATGCGTTTCTGCAGCGGCGGCACCTCGGCGACCGGCAGCTCCACGCCGAGATCGCCGCGCGCCACCATGATCCCGTCGGAAACCGAGATGATCGAATCGAGCTCGCGGAGCGCCGCGGGCTTCTCGATCTTGGCCAGGACCAGCGCGCGGCCCTTCGCCAGCGCCAGCGCCTCCTCCACGTCCTGCGCGCGCTGCACGAAGGAGAGCGCAAGCCAGTCGACGCCGAGGCCGCAGACGAATTCGAGGTCCTTCCGGTCCTTTTCCGAAAGCGCGGCGAGCGGCAGGACCACGTCCGGCACGTTCACCCCCTTGCGGTTCGAGATCTCGCCGCCGACCACCACCTCGCAATCGGCGCTGCTCTCGTCGCAGGCGACGACCTTGAGGCGGATCTTGCCGTCGTTGACGAGCAGCGCGGAGCCCGGCTCCAGCGCCTTGAAAATTTCGGGGTGCGGCAGCTGCACGCGCCCGGAATCGCCCGGCGCCGCGTCAAGATCGAGGCGGAAGGCCTGCCCGTTCTCCAGCACGATCGGCCCTTCGGCGAAGGTTCCGACCCGGAGCTTCGGGCCCTGAAGGTCCGCCAGGATGCAGATCGGCCGGCCAAGCTCATGCTCCACCTCGCGGATGATGGCGTGGCGGCGGGCCACATCCTCGTGGCCGCCATGGCTCATGTTGAGGCGGAACACGTCGGCCCCCGCCTCGAACAGCGCCTTGATCATCTCACGGTCGGAAGAGGCCGGGCCGAGCGTGGCCACGATCTTCACGTTGCGGTTGCGGCGCATGGCGGCGATCCCCCGATCCGGCCCGGTTCCGGCTTCGGGGACGGGTTTAGCTGCACTGCAACCGATCTTCCACCCTCCGTTCGCGACATTGAACCGGGCGGCCGCGGGCGCTATGGGGCGCCGATGGAAGACGCCGCCTACGAAATCCATGGCGCGGGTCGCGATCCGCGCTGGCTGGTTCTCTGCGATCACGCGTCGAACCGCGTGCCCGAAGACGTGGCGGGCGGCGATCTCGGCCTGCCGGCCGAGGACATGGCGCGCCATATCGCCTACGATGTGGGCGCGCGGGGCGTGGCGCTGGCCTGCGCCGAGGCGCTCGGCGCGCCGATGGTCGCGTCCCGCTTTTCCCGCCTCGTGATCGACCCCAATCGCGCCGAGGACGACCCGACACTGCTGATGCGGCTCTATGACGGCTCGATCATCCCGGCGAACCGGAATGTCGGCGCGGCGGAGCGGGAGCGGCGGCTGGCGACGCTTCACCGCCCCTATCACGCGGCGATCGAGGGGCTGATCGACGGCGCGCTCGCCGAGGGCGTGGCGCCGCGGCTCCTCTCGATCCATTCCTTCACGCCACAGCTTCGCGGCCGGGCGAAGCGGCCCTGGCATATCGGCCTCCTCTGGGACCGGGACGAGCGCCTCTTCCGGCCGCTCTACGACCGGCTGCTCGAGGAAAAGGGCCTGACGGTCGGCGACAACGAGCCCTATTCCGGGCAGCTCCATGGCGACACGATGTGGCGGCACGGCTCCGAGCGGGGCCTCGAGCATATCCTCGTCGAGATCCGCAACGACCTGATCGAGCGGCCGGAGGACCAGGTTCGCTGGGGCCGCGACCTCGCCCGCTGGGTGACGGAGGCGCTGGACGAAGCGCCGAAGGGCGCCTAGCTCTGGGGCGGAACCCGGAGGCCCCGATGGACGACCAGACCCGCCTAGAACTTGAAGCCGCCGCCTTCCGCCGGCTGCGCGACCATCTCCGCGCGCGGACGGACGTGCAGAACATCGACATGATGAATCTAGCCGGCTTCTGCCGGAACTGCCTCTCCCGCTGGTGGGAGGAGGCGGCGGCGGAGCGCGGGCTGGAGGTGACGCGGGAGGCCGCGCGGGAAGCGTTCTACGGCATGCCCTACGACGAGTGGCGCGCGAAGCACCAGACGGAGGCCAGCGCCGAGCAGAAGGCCGCCTTCGCGAAATCGCACGGCTGAGGCGGGCGACGCCGCTAACCCTGCGGCGTCATCGCCTTCCGGGCTCGCGCCCGTTCGATGCCGAGCTGGCGTTCGCGCCAGATGATGAGCACGCCGGCGGAGATCGTCACCGCGGCGCCCGCCAGCATGTAGCCGGTCGGCGTCTCGGAGAAGAGGAACCAGCCGACGATCATCGCAAAGACGATTTGAGCGTAGTCGAAGGGTGCGATCACCGCGGTCTCGGCGTAGCGGTAGCTCATCGTCAGGAGCACCTGCCCGAGCCCGCCGAGGAGCCCCGCGAGAACGAGGAGCGCCAGCGTCTCTCCCTGCGGCCAGACCCAGCCGAAGGGCGCGGAGCAGAGCGAGAGCGCCGTCGCCGTCACCGAGAACCAGATGACGATGCCGCCCGTCGTCTCCTCCGCCACGAGTTTTCGCACGAAGACCTGCGCCAGCGCGGCGAAGACCGCGGCGATGAGGGCGGAAAAGGCGCCAACCGTCTCCAGCGTCGTCACCGTTCCGGCCTCGAGCGCGCCGAGACGGGGCCACATCACCAGCGTGACGCCGAGAAGCCCGAGCGCGACGGCGAAGAGCCGGTAGATGCGGATCGTCTCGCCGAGGAACATCGCCGCGAAGATGGTGGCGAGAATCGGCGCCGCGAACCCGATCGAGACCGCCTCCGGCAGCGGGATGAGCCCGAGCGCGAGGAACGAGAAGCCCATGCCGCCCGAGCCGACGAGGCCGCGCCAGAGATGCCCGGCCGGGTTCCGGGTGCGAAGCGCCCGCGGGAACTCTCCCTGCAGCCAGAGCCAGATCACGACCGGCGGAATGGCGAGGAGCGAGCGGAAGAACATCTGCTCCCCCGGCGGCGTCTCCCCCGCCGTCGCCTTGATGATGGCGGACATCGCCATGAAGACGGCGACGGAGCAGAGCTTCAGCAGGATGCCGCGGAGCGGGTTCATGCGTCGCTCCTAGCGGCGGCGAGGCCGCGACGCCACGCGGAATGTCGCAGGGCCGCCATGCGGAAGGCGGGCGGCCTTGGGCCTTTCGGGCGTACCCTTCGACGCTTGCGCGGCGCAACTCGTCTTTCCGCCCTGGCGACCAGCCCGGGCCGCGCCCGACCGTCGCCCCGGTAAGGCGTGTTGGCGATGTCAGGAGCCGCACCGCCGCCGTTCGAGGCTTCCGGGGTCAATTTCCTACCGCTAGCGAACCACGCGCCCACCCAGGGTCGAGCGCGCTCCTACGTCCTGCGCCTACTCGTAGACTCCCAATATCTCCCCGACCGGCTTCTTGATCCGCGCCACCGCCGGGGCAGTCGCGTCTTCCGCCGGATGGCCGACGGTCAGGATCATCACCGGCTTTTCCGAGGCCGGCCGGCCGAGCATCCCGTTCAGGAAGCGCATCGGGTTCGGCGTGTGGGTGAGCATGACGAGGCCGGCCTTGTGAAGCGCCGCGATCAGGAAGCCCGTGGCGATGCCGACGCTCTCGGGCACGTAGTAGTTCTTGTAGCGCGTGCCGTCGTCGAACTCGCCCCAGCGCTGGGCGAAGACGACGATGAGCCAGGGAGCGATTTCGAGATGCGGCTTCTCCGCATTGGTGCCGAGCGGCTCCAGCGCGCGGATCCATTCGTCGCCGCCGCCGCCGGCGTAGAAGGCGCGCTCCTCCTCCTCCGCCGCCTCGCGGATGCGGCGCTTCATCGCCGGGTCGGAGATGGCGGCGAACCACCAGGGCTGATGATTGGCGCCAGAGGGGGCGAGGCCGGCCGCCGCCACCGCCGCCTCGATCGCGGCGCGGGGGACCGGGCGGGGCGAGAACTCCCGCACCGTCCAGCGGCTCGCCATCGCATCGCGGAAGGCTTCGGCGGCCGCGACGATTTCGGCGTCGGTCCGCGCCTCGCGCGGCGGCAGCGGCACGGCCTCGTAGGACAGGCTGGATTTCGCGAACATAGGCGCCTCCCGGGCGGCGTCAGGGCGTGCCCCAGACGTCCCGGAACCGCTCCCAGATCTTCTCGCCGATCAGGCAGTCATAATCCGGCTTCGGCGCAAGCGCGAACTGGGCGCGCATCACCGGCGGCGCGGCCGGCGCTGCGATCTCCTGCACCAGTTTCATCCGCACGGCGCCGGGAAACGCCTCCCAATCATGGACCGGGACGACGAAGGCGCCCGGCCCGCCGGTAACGCAGGCCTCGTAGTAGCGGTCAAGATCGGGGATGTTCCAGCGAAGGCCCAGCCCCTCCTCCGTCATCAGCGGCAGGCCGTTGATGACGAAGCCCTTCGCCACCGCGTCGTCCCGCGCATGGTGGACCGGGCGGCCGTTGTTGTTCGGCCCGTCGCCCGAGACGTCGATCACCCGGCGCCAGCTGAAAAAGCCGTTGTCGTCGAAATCGTCGGCGGCGAAGTCGATCACGCTGGAGATCGAGGTGCGGCGGAGCGCCTCCTCGAAGTTCGCGGCGATGGCGGAGGCGATGGCGACAGCGTCTTCCGGCCCTTCGACCAGCGTCCAGGGCACCACGACGCGCTGCGCGCCTTGGCCCGCCCATTCGACATAGGTGATGGCGATGCGGCCGAGAAGGCCGGAGGCGATGGCGCCCATCACCTCGTCGGAGACCAGCGCCTCGGCGTAGCCGCGCCTCTGGATCTCCAGCTCCGCCGGCGTCATCGAGCGGGATACGTCGGCCGCGAGGAAAAGCTCGAGATCGACCTCGACATCCTCGGCATGGGCCGGCGCGGCGAGGAGGAGGCAGGCGGCGATGAGGGCGCGCATCGCCGGATGATGCGGCGCGCCCCGGTTCCGGTAAAGCGAAAGCAACCGGCGTTAACCCGGATAGATGATGAATTCGAGGAGGCTGCCGTCCGGGTCCCGGAAATAGAGGCTGGTCCCCTCGCCGCCGGCGCCGCGGCGCGTCACCGGCCCGACCTCGACGGCGACGCCGTGCGCCGCGAGATGGGCGGCGGCTTCCTCCACCGTGCCCTCCCAGCGGAAGCAGAGATCCGAGTTGCCGGGCATGACCGGGACCTTCGCCCACGGCATGCCGACCTGCCCCGGGCCGTGCAGGTTGAGCTGCACCGGGCCGAAGCGGAACATCGCGCCCTTGCCGTAGGGCACGATCTCCGCGCCCATCACGTCGCGGTAGAAGGCGATGGCGCGGTCCCAGTCCGAAACGTGGATGACGCAGTGATCGAACGAGACGCGCATCGTTTCCTCCCGCCTGCCGGCGCGCGAAGCTAGCCGCGCCGGCGGGCGGTTGGAAGGCGAGCCTGATCGGTTGCGCTTGATCAGCGGGGCCGCTTCGGGCGGTATCTGCGGGATGAACATCGTCATCCTCACCGGCGCGGGGATATCCGCCGAATCCGGCCTCGGCACCTTCCGGGACGCCGGCGGGCTCTGGACCCGCTATCCGCTCGAAGAGGTGGCGACGCCGGACGGCTTCGCGCGCAACCCCGATCTCGTCCACGAATTCTACAACGAACGCCGGCGGCTCTGCCGGGAGGCGGCGCCGAACGCCGCCCATGATGCGCTGGCGCGGCTCGACCGGGCGTGGAAGGGCGGGCTCCTGATCGTCACCCAGAACGTGGACGACCTCCATGAGCGGGCCGGGGCGCGGCGCCTCCTCCACATGCACGGCGAGCTCTTGATGCGGCTCTGCGCCGCCTGCGGGGGCCGCGCGCCGGCGGAGGGGGATCTTTCGACCGGCCTTCCCTGCCCCGAGTGCGGTGCGGCGGCGCTCCGGCCCGACGTGGTCTGGTTCGGTGAGATCCCCTACCACATGGAGGAAATCGGCGCCGCGCTCGGCCGCGCCGACCTCTTCGTCTCGATCGGCACCTCGGGGGAGGTCTATCCCGCCGCCGGCTTCGCCTTCGAGGCCGCCCGCGCCGGGGCGCGGACGCTGGAACTCAACCTCGAAGCTTCCGGCGGGCGGTTCGACGAGGCCCGCGAGGGCCCCGCCTCCCGGCTGGTGCCGGCCTGGGTCGAGGAGATTCTCGCCGCTCAGTCGTGAGCGTGCTTCGGCTCCTTGCCGCGGGCCACCACCGGCACGTCGAGCGGGAGCTCCATCCCGCTCTCGAATTCGAGGGTGATACGGATCGTCTCCCCCTCCGCCAATGGCTGCTTCAGCCCCATCATCATGACGTGGTAGCCGCCAGACTTCATCTCGATCCGGCCGTTCTCGGGGAGCGCGACGCCCCCCTCGACGGCGCGCATCTTCATCACGCCGCCATCCATGATGTGTTCATGGATCTCAGTCTTCACCGCCACGTCCGAGCGGGCGCCGACGAGGCGGTCGGCGGGGCCGTAATTCTCGATGCTGATGAAGGCGCCGCCAGCCTTCGCTCCCGCCGGCGTGGCGTAGGCGAAGGGGGCTTCGGCCATGGCCCGGCTGTCGCCGTGGTTATGGTTGTCGTCGGCGCGGGCGGCGCCCGCAAAGGCGAGGGTGGCCGCCAGCGCGGCCGTTGCGAGGAACTTCATCTCATATGTCCTTTCCGGTCCTGATGTCGCGGGATCAGGCCGGAAGGGGCGGCCCCCGCGCGAAGGAATGCGGCGCGACGCGACCGAGATTGGTCCGCTCCGCCGCGGGCGCGGCCGCCGAGACGACCGGCGCGCGGGCCGGCGCAAGGGCCGGCGCCGGGGCGACGAAAAGCTTCGAAAGCGCGCAATGGTCGCAATGATCCGCCAGCGGCGCGGCAGGCGCGCCCTTTTCGAAATCGTAGGCGACGGCGCCTGACCGGCCGCAGATCGTCCCGTCCGCGGCGAAGGGCGCGGAAGGCCCCCCGAACAGGAGGAGCGCGAGGACGACGAGGAGGCGCAGCCCGGTCATGGCGCGGGAAACTGGACCGGCGAAGCGAAGGCTGCAAGCGGCGCGCCGACGCAGCAAAGCGCCCCGAGCGGGGCCCGGGGCGCGAAACGTCATCGAAGCGAAACGGGTCAGGCCGTGGCGGCCTGCGCCTTCTCGATCTCGCGCTTCACCTTGAGGGCGGCCGGCGAAAGCTGGTCGTCCTTCGCCTTGGCGAGATAAGCGTCGAGCCCGCCGCGATGATCGACCGAACGCAGCGTCGAGGTGGCGATGCGGAAGCGGAAGGACCGCCCCAGCGTCTCCGATTCGAGCGCGACCGGCGTCAGGTTCGGCCGGTAGACGCGCTTCGTCTTGATGTTCGAATGGCTGACGAGGTGCCCCGAGAGCACGCCCTTCCCGGAAAGCTCGCAACGACGCGACATCATCTTCACCCTTCACGGTCTCGGGGGCGCGGCCCAGGGGCGCGCCCGGAATGGAGTGGCGGCTTCTAGACGCGATGCGCGGAAGCGTCAAGCCGGAGCGGCTGGCGCCTCGTCCCGGGCCGGCCGGCACGGGGTGGCCCTGAACGGGGCGCGCCAGTCCTGGCCCCGATGAGCTGGCTTCATCCGGTCTCGCTGAAGCTTCTGAGCGCCGGCGCCTTCCTGATCCACCTCCTCTGGCGCCGCCGGGCCTCCACACGCGGGGCGCGGATCGCCTCGGCGACCGGCTGCGGCATCGGCGCTTCATGAGGCCGGGCGCCGCCGCTCCGGAGCGCGACTGCGCACCCTCCGCAGGCGCATCGGCGCGTCTCCGCAGGCTGAACGCCGTTCAGCTTCGCGCGAGGCGGGATTGCCAAGCGCCGGGCCTGCCGCGAGCATGCGCCGAAACGCCGGGAGACCCGCATGACGCCGCTTCGCGCCGCCCTCGCCGCCCTGCTTCTCGCCGCGCCCGCCGCCATAGCGGCGCCGGCCCCGAAGGACTGGCCCGCGATTCTCGAGGCGGCGCGCGGCCAGACGGTCTGGTTCAACGCCTGGGGCGGTTCGACGCGGATCAACGACTACATCGCCTGGGCGGCGGCGGAGGCCGAGGCGCGGTTCGGCTTCGAGGTCGAGCAGGTGAAGCTCGGCGACACGTCGGAGGCGGTGAGCCGCGTCGTCACCGAGATAACGGCGGGGCTGACCGAGGGCGGCGCGGTCGATCTCATCTGGATCAACGGCGAGAACTTTGCGGCGATGAAGTCCCGCGGCCTCCTCTACGGCCCCTGGGCGGGCGGGATCCCGAACGCCGCGCTGCTGGACCCGGACGCCAACCCCGCGCTCAGCCTCGATTTCGCGGTGGAGACGGAGGGGTACGAAAGCCCCTGGGGCCTCGCGCAGTTCGTCTTCTACCGGAACGCCGCGCGCCTCCCCGAGCCGCCGATGTCGATCCCGGCGCTTCTCGACTGGGCGAAGGCGCATCCGGGCCGCTTCGCCTTCCCGGCGCCGCCGGACTTTCTCGGCGTCACCTTCCTCAAGCAGGCGCTGATTGAACTGACGCCGGACCGCGCCCGGCTGATCGAGCCGCCGGGCGCCGATGCGGAGACGATTCTCGCGCCGCTCTGGGCCTACATGAGGGAGCTGACGCCGCATCTCTGGCGCGGCGGGCGGGCCTATCCGGCTTCCGGGCCGCGGCTCTTCCCGCTGATGGCGGATGACGAGATCGACCTCGCGGTGAATTTCGGCGCCGGGGAAATCTCCGCCGCCGTCGCCAATTACGACCTGCCGGAGACGGCCCGCGCCTATGTGCTGACGGGCGGGACCATCGCCAACGCGCATTTCCTCGCGATCCCCGCCAATGCGAAGGCGAAGGAGGCGGCGATGGTCTTCGCCGATTTCCTGCTCTCGCCGGAGGCGCAGGCGAGGAAGGCGGACCCGGAGGTCTGGGGCGACGCGACCGCGCTTTCGATGGAGAAGCTTCCGCCGGAAGAAGCCACGCGCTTCGCCGCGCTCGATCCCGGCCCCGCGGCGCGGGAGGCGAAGGGCCCGGCCCTGCCCGAGCCCCACGCCGACTGGGCGCCGCTGATCGAAGCGGGCTGGAAAACCCGCTTCGCCGTCGCCGAATGAGGCGCATCGCGGCCCGCCGATGAGCCCGCGCGGGGCGCGATGAAGGGCGCGGGCCTTCTCGGCCTCGCGCCGGCGTTGACGGCGCTCCTTCTCGCCGGGCCGGCGCTGGCGGGGCTCGCCGGGGTGTTGCTGCCGGCCTTCGGCTGGGCCCCGCCGCTCGGCGCGCGGGCGTTCGGGTTCGGCGAGTTCCGCGCGCTCTTCGCCGAGCCCGGCATTTTCCGCGCCGCCGCGCTCGCCCTCGGCGCCGGGCTCGCGGCGACGCTCGCCTCGCTCCTCATCGTCGCGCTCGTCCTCGCCGGCTGGGAGGGGACGCGCGCCTTTCGCGCGCTCGAACGCGCGCTGGCGCCGCTTCTCGCCCTGCCGCACGCCGCCGCCGCCTTCGGCCTCGCCTTCCTGATCGCTCCGTCGGGCTGGATCGCCCGCGCCCTCTCGCCCTGGGCGACCGGCTGGGAGCGGCCGCCCGATCTCCTCATCGTGGGAGATGGTTACGGCCTTTCCCTCATCGTCGGTCTCATCCTGAAGGAGGCGCCCTTCCTGTTTCTCATGGCGCTCGCCGCGCTTCCGGCCGCTGCGCCGCTTCGGGCGCGGCTCCTTTCTTCGACGATGGGGCATGGCCGCGTCTCGGGGTTCCTGAAGGCGGTCTGGCCGCAGATCTATCCGCAGCTTCGCCTGCCGGTCTTCGCCGTCCTCGCCTATTCGGTCTCCTCGGTGGACGTGGCGCTGATCCTCGGGCCAAGCGCGCCGCCGCCGCTTTCCGTGCTGATCCTCCGCTGGGCCGCGGACCCGGACCTCGCGCTCCGGCTCCGCGCGGCGGCGGGGGCGTCGCTTCTCCTCGCCCTCACCCTCGGCGCGTTCCTCCTCTGGCGGTGCGGCGAGGCGCTGGCCGCGAGGCTCCGCGACCGCGCAGTCTGGGCCGGCGGGCGCGGACGGGCGGAAGGACCGCTCCGCGCCTTCGGCCTCTCCGCCGCGCTCCTCACCGCCGGCGCGGCGGCGGGCGGTATCGCGGTGCTGGCGCTCTGGTCCTTCGCCGGCCGCTGGACCTTTCCGGGCGCGCTGCCGGAGGCCCTCTCGCTCCGGACCTGGGCGCGCGCCCTGCCCGCCGCCGCCGGGCCTGCGGCGGAAACCGCCGCGCTTGCCCTCGCCGCCACCGCCATCGCGCTCGCCCTCGTCCTTCTTTGCCTTGAGGCGGAAGTGAGGAGCGGCCGCCGCCCGCGCCGCGCGCTGATCCTGCTCTACTTGCCCCTCCTGATCCCGCCCGTCGCGTTCCTGCCGGGCCTCGCCACGCTGGCGCTCTTCGCCGGGATCGGCAGCGGAAGCGGCGCGGCGCTCCTCGGCCACCTCGTCTTCGTCACGCCCTACGTTTTCCTGTCGCTCGCCGGCCCGTGGCGGGCGATGGACCCGCGCCTGGCAGTCGTCGCCGGCTCGCTCGGCGCGGGGTCCTGGCGCGCCTTCCTGACGATCCGCGCGCCGATGGCGCTGGCGCCGATCCTCACCGCGGCGGCGGTCGGCTGCGCCGTCTCGGTCGGGCAATATCTGCCGACCCTTCTCCTCGGCGCCGGCCGCACGCCGACCCTGACGACCGAGGCCGTGGCCCTCGCCGCCGGCGGCGACCGGCGGGCCATCGCGGCCTTCGCGCTGATGCAGACGGCGGCGGCGTTCCTCCCCTTCGCCGTCGCGCTGGCCCTGCCCCGGCTGGCCTGGCGGAACCGGCGGGGGATGCGGGCGTGAGCCTGGTGCTCGACGGGCTGCGGGTGAGCCGGGCCGGCGCGCCGCTCTTCTCCCTCACCGCCGAGATCGGCGCGGGCGACGCCCTGACGGTGATGGGCCCGTCCGGGGCCGGGAAATCGACCCTTCTCGCCGCCATCGCCGGCGCCCTGCCGCCCGGCTTCACGGCGAGCGGGCGGATCGAGCTCAACGGCCGGCGGATCGACGGGCTGCCGACGGCAGCGCGGCGCGTCGGCCTGCTTTTCCAGGACGATCTTCTCTTCCCGCATCTCTCGGTCGGCGGGAACCTCGCCTTCGGCCTCGCGCCGCGACTGCGCGGCCGCGCCGCCCGCCGCGCCCGGATCGAGGCGGCGCTGGCCGAATTCGGCCTCGCCGGATTCGCCGGGCGGGACCCGGCGACGCTGTCCGGAGGTCAACGCTCCCGCGTCGCGCTGCTGCGCTGCCTCCTGGCGGAACCCGAGGCGCTTCTGCTCGACGAGCCCTTCTCGAAGCTCGACCTCGCGCTTC
>CALFYQ010000224.1 GCA_937952085.1 uncultured Paracoccaceae bacterium
CCTTCGGCGCCTCGAAGCTGGCGTCGCGGAGCGCCGTCACCCCGTTCCGGTAGGCGACCGTGACATGGGAGACGGCAAGCCCGGGCCCGGGCGCCTCGTCCTTCATTCCGAAAGCCCCCTGAGGATCGTCTCCGAGGTGGCGCGCAGAAGGTCGAGATAGGTCGGCGCGGGCCCCTCCGGCCCGGTCAGGCTGTCGACATAGAGGACGCCGCCATAGCGCGCGCCGGTCTCGGCGGCGACGGCCTTGGCCGGGTCCGCCGACACGGTGCTTTCGGAGAAGATGGCGGGCACCTTCTCGGCGCGCATTCGGTCGATCACCTCGCGCATCTGGGAGGGCGTGCCCTGCTGATCGGCGTTGATCGGCCAGATGAAGATCTCGTGGAGCCCGAAATCCCGCGCGAGATAGGAGAAGGCGCCCTCGCTGGTGGCGAGCCAGCGCCGCTCCGGCGGCAGCGCTTCGAGCGCGGCGCGGATCGGCGCGGCGACGGCGTCGATCTCGGCCATGTAGCGCTCCGCATTGGCGCGGTAGGTCGCCTCGTTGGCCGGGTCGATGCGGATGAAGGCGTCTCGGATGTTGGCGACATAGCGCTTGCCCTCGGAGGGCGACATCCAGGCATGCGGGTTCGGCTTGCCGAGATAGGGCCCCTCGGCGATCGAGATCGGCGCGACGCCCTCCGAGGCCACCACCGCCTCGACGCCGCGAAGGTTGCGGAAGAACCGCTCGAACCAGAGCTCGAGGTTGAGCCCGTTCCAGATCACGAGGTCCGCGTCCTGCGCGGAGAGGATGTCCCGCGGCGTCGGCTGGTAGTTGTGGATCTCCGCCCCCGGCTTGGTGATCGACGCGACCTCGGCCGCGTCGCCGGCGACGTTGCGGGCCATGTCGGCGATGATGGTGAAGGTCGTCACCGCCTTCGGCTTGTCCGCGAGGGCGGCGGGCGCGGCGAAAAGGATCGCGGCGGCGAATAGTGCGACGAGGCGCATGGCGGGCGTGGCTTGCCTTGGGCGGCTGCGGATTTCGAATGATAATGAGAATGATTTGCAACTTGTCAAGCCTGCCGCGCCGCCGGCCGAAGCGCCCCGTCTTGCCAAAGCGCATCGTCGCCGCTATTCGGGCCTCGGCGCCGACGTAGCTCAGTTGGTTAGAGCACCAGATTGTGGATCTGGGGGTCCCCCGTTCGAGCCGGGGCGTCGGTACCATCCTCCGAACATCTCAGCGGATCGGGCCGACCACGCCGCCCGACAGCCTGACGAGATCCGCCCAACCGATCGGGAAGACGGCGTTGGGCGCGCCGGCCGCGGCCCACAACTCCCCGCCTTCGAGATCCGGGTCGATGCGGCAGCGCAGCGGCGCGTCATGGCCGAAGGGCGGCACGCCGCCGATGGCGAAGCCGCTGGCGGAACGGGCGAACGCGGCGTCGGGGCGGCGGAGCGAGGGCCCGCCGGCGGCCCGCACCGCCGCGACGTCGACAAGGTTCGGACCCGAGACGAGGAGGAGCGCCGCCTCGCCCGCCTCGTCCGCGAAGATGAGCGATTTCACGATTCGCGAGACGTCGCAGCCGATCGCGGCGGCCGCCTCCTCCGCCGTCCGGGTCGGCCGATCGAAAACCCGGATCGCAGGGGTGAACCCGAGGAGCGCGGCGCGCGCCGCGAACCGTTCAGGGCCGGACGCCATGGCGTTTTCCTCCGTGTTCCGGGGCCGGCGGACGAGGCGTCGCAACCTTCGGGCGAATGCTGATCGCATCAGACAATTTCGATTGCAAACCACGCCCTGCGACCTAGGATCGCACCGTCCGGCGGGGCTGCATCGCGGCCGCGACGGGCTCGTGCGGGACAGAGCGCCAGAGGCGCCGGCCGCCAGAAACATAGTCTCTCGGGAGGGGACGCCATATGACTTTCGCACGCGCCGCGTTTGCGGCCTCCATTTCCGTCATCGCGCTTTCCGCAGGCGCCGCGCTCGCAGGGCCGAAGGTTGTCTCCGGCCCCGGCTTCGATCCGGGCTGCTTCAAGCCCTGGAGCGACAAGATCGGCTATTTCCAGTGGGAGAAGCGCCCCGGGCCGCACAAGGTGGCCGTGGTCAACGGCTTCGTCGGCAACACCTGGCGGATCCAGATGATCCAGACCGCCAAGGCCTTCGTCGAGCAGCCCGAGATCGCCAGCCAGATCGAGGAGTTCAAGGCGGTCTCGACCGGCACCGACGTCGCCGCCCAGCTCGGCGCCATCGAGGACTTCATCAACCAGGGCTATGACGCGATCGTCACCATCGCCGTCTCGCCCGAGGGCTTCGACCGGGTGATCCGCCTCGCGGACCGCAACGATGTCGTCGTCGTCCCGTTCGACAACGTGCTCGACACCGACAAGGTGATGATGGTCAACGAGGACCAGCTGGAGATGGGCCGAATGTACGGCCGCTGGCTGACCCAGCAGCTCGGCGACAAGAAGGAAGGCAAGATCCTCGAAGTCCGCGGCCTGCCCGGCAACTCGGTGGACCGCGACCGCCATCTCGGCTTCCGCGAGGTCTTCGAGCCGACCGGCAAGTGGGACATCGTCGAGGTCGTCGGCAACTGGGACGACGGCACCGCGCAGAAGGTGACGGCCGACGCCATCGCCGTCCACGGCAAGTTCGACGCCGTGGTCGTGCAGGGCGGCTCCACCGGCACGGTGCGGGCGCTGCTCGACGCCGGCCACCCGATGGTGCCGATCGCCGGCGAGGCGGAGAACGGCTTCCGCAAGCTCCTCGCCGAGCATGGCAAGGACGGGCTGAAGGGCACCTCGATCGGCCAGTCGCCGGGCATGGTGGCGATCTCCATCAAGGCGGCGCTCGCCGCGCTCGACGGCAACGTGATGCCGCAGCTCATCTCGGTGCCGATCCCCTACGCGAACTATGACGAGCTGGTCGCCGGCGAGAACTACTGGCCGGACCTGACCGACAACTTCTTCACGGTGAACGAGTTCCCGCCCTGCAACGTGAACATCACCGCGACGGAGATCATGGCCAAGACGGCCGACAACCAGTGAGAGCCCGCCGCGTCGCCCCCTCGGGCGGCGGCGCGGCCCTTCCGCTGCGGAGCCGCCGGAATGACCGAAGTGAATGAAGCGGGCGGCGCCCCGCATGTCTCGCTGCGCGGCGTGACCAAGCGCTATGGCGGCGTGACGGCGCTCGAAGGCGTGGATTTCTCCTGCCGGCTCGGCTCGATCCACGCCGTGCTCGGCGAGAACGGCGCCGGGAAATCGACCCTCATCAAGATCATGTCCGGGGTCGTGCGGCCCGACGAGGGCGAGATGCGGATCGCCGGCGCGCCGGTGGAGTTCCGCCACCCGGCCGAGGCCAACCGCGCCGGGATCGTCTGCATCTTCCAGGAGCTGTCGCTCCTTCCCGACCTGACGGTCGCGGACAACATCTCCATCGCCGACCCGCCGCGCCGGTTCGGCCTGATCGATTCCCGCGCCCAGCGCCGGCGGGCCGAGGCGCTCCTCGCCCGGATCGGCTGCGAGGACGTGAACCCGCTCCTCCGGGTGCGGGACCTGCCCCTCTCCCGCCGCCAGATGGTGGAGATCGCCAAGGCGCTGGCGAAGGACCCGAAGGTGCTGATCCTCGACGAGGCGACCTCGGCGCTCACCGCCGCCGACGTGGAGCGCGTCTTCGGGGTGCTGCGGCGCCTCAAGGCCGAGGGCGTCTCGATCCTCACCATTTCCCATCGGATGCACGAGATCGAGGCGGTGGCGGACATGTGCTCCGTCTTCCGCAACGGCCGGCATGTCGAAACCTTCGCGCAGGGCGCGCGCTCGGCCGGGCAGATCGTGGAGATGATGATAGGGCGGGAAATCTCCGCCCAGTTCCCGCCGAAACCGGCGCCGACGCCGAAGCCCCCGGTGATGGAGACGAAGGGCCTCTCTTGGGAGGGCCGCCTCAACGGCATCGACCTCCATGTCGGCAAGGGTGAGATCGTCGGCCTCGGCGGGCTCGACGGGCAGGGGCAGAAGGAGCTCCTTCTCGCCCTCTTCGGCGTGCTGAAGGGCGTCTCGGGCGAGGTGAAGGTCTCCGGCAAGCCGGTGCGCGTGCGCTCGCCGCTCGAGGCGAAGCGGGCCGGCATCGACATGGCGCTGATCCCGGAGGACCGCAAGACCGAGGGCCTGCTGCTGCCCATGTCGATCGCCGACAACCTCCTTGTCGCTTCGCTCGACCGGCTCTCGAAGGGCCCGTTCATCGACGCGAAGGCGGCCGCGGCGGCGGTGGAGGACGGCATCCGCCGGCTCCGCATCAAGATCGGCGACGCCGGAGACCCGGTGGCGACGCTCTCGGGCGGCAACCAGCAGAAGGTGGTCATCGCCAAGTGGCTGATGACCGGGCCGAAGACGATCCTCCTCAACGACCCGACGCGCGGCATCGACGTCGGCACCAAGCAGGAAATCTATCGCCTGCTCAGGGAGCTGGCCGACGCCGGCGCCGCGATCCTTTTCTATTCGACCGACTACGAGGAGCTGATCGGATGCTGCGACCGGGTCGCCGTCATGTATGACGGCCGCGTCCGCGCCGAGCTCGAGGGCGACGAGATCACCGAGCGCAACATCGTCGCCAGCGCCCTCGCCATGGATGCGCGGGAGGCGGCGGAATGAGCGATCTGGCGATCCGGCTGAGGCGGAACGGCGGCTTTCTCGCCGCCATCGGCCTCTTCGCCGCCTTCTATCTCTTCTACCACGCCAACCATCCGCGCGGCTTCTCCGTCCCCGTCCTGATCCAGAACGTCAACGAGGCCTTCACGCTGGCCATGGTGGCGATGGCGCAGACCCTTCCGGTTCTGACCGGCGGGCTCGACCTTTCGGTCGGCGCGGTGATGACGCTGGTCAACTGCCTCGCCAGCGAGGTGCTGACGGGCGGGCCGCTGGAGCTCGCCTTCGGCATCCTCCTCTGCCTCCTGACCGGCGCGCTCTGCGGCTTCGTCAATGGCTGCGTCGTCGTCTTCGGCCGGATCCAGCCGATCATCGCCACGCTGGCGACCGGGGCGATCTACATGGGCCTCGCGCTCTTCATCCGGCCCTCGCCGGGCGGCAAGGTCGATGGAGACCTCTCCTGGGCGGCGACCAACGATCTTTACGAGATCGCGGCCACCTACGGTTTCGCCGAGGGGGGCGACGCGGCCTGGTTCCAGCCGATCGCCTGGATCCCGACGCCGCTCATCCTCCTCATCCTCGTCCCACTCCTCTTCTGGCTCCCGTTCGCGCGCTCGGTGACGGGGCGGACGGTCTACGCCATCGGCTCCGGCGAGGGCGCGGCCTGGATGTCCGGCCTCGCCATCGGGCGGGCGCGGATCGCCGCCTTCACGCTCGGCGGCTTCTTCGCCGGGATGGGCGGGCTCTATCTCGCGCTCCAGACCTCCTCCGGCAACGCCGACATTCCGCAGGCGGGCGCCTACACGCTGAACTCCATCGCCGCGGTGGTGGTGGGCGGGGTCTCTCTCCTTGGCGGCGTCGGCACGGCGGTCGGCGCGCTGTTCGGCGCGCTCGTCCTTCGCACCATCTCCTTCAACTTCCGCATCTTCGAGATCGACCCGCTGCTCCAGCCGCTGATCGAGGGCGTCGTCCTTCTCGCCGCGGTCAGTCTCGGCGCGGTGCGGGTGCTGAGGGTGAAGAACACGCTGGAGCTCTTCCGATGACGGCCGCCGCCTCCCCGCCGCCCGCCCGGTTCCGCCTTTCGGCGGAAGACAAGCCGATCGTCGTCGCGGCGGGCTTCATCCTCGTCATCCTCGCGGTCGGCACCTTCTACACGCTGGCGACGCAGGGCGCGGCGACGCTGCTTTCACCGACCTATCTCCTCCAGCAACTCCAGGTCGGCGCCTTCCTCGGCATTGTCGCGGCCGGCATGATGCTGGTGATCCTGCTCGGCCATATCGACCTTTCGGTTCCCTGGACCCTCGCCGCCGCGGCGATGATGGCGACGGCGGTGGGCGGCGGCGCGGCGATCCCCGTCGCGCTCGGCATCGGCCTCGTCGTCGGCGTGGTGAACGGCTTCGGCGTCGCCTATCTCCGCATCCCGTCGATGATCTTCACGCTCGGGGTGAACGCGGTGCTCAGGGGGCTGATGGTCGCCCATACCGGCGGTTTCGCGCCGCAGACCAAGGCGACCGAACTGATGCAGTGGCTGGCGGTCGGCAAGATCCTCGGCGTGCCGGTGGCGCTTCTCGTCTGGGCGCTGGTCTCCGTCCTCGTCGTCCTGATGCTGAACCGCTCCGCCCTCGGCAAGTCGATCTACGCCATCGGCAACAAGGAGGCGGCGGCCTATCTCTCCGGCGTGCCGACCCGGCGGGTCTTCATCCTCGCCTTCGGGCTCTGCGGCATGTGCGCGGGCCTCGCCGGCGCCCTTCTCGCCGGCTATTCGACCAAGGCCTATCAGGGGATGGGCGACGCCTATCTCCTGCCCGCCATCGCCGCGGTGGTGATCGGCGGCACCAACATCCTCGGCGGGCGCGGGCGCTATCTCGGCACGCTCGTCGGCGTCATCCTGATCGTGCTTCTCAACTCGGTGCTTTCGATCATGCAGATGCCGGAAGCCGGCCGGCAGGTGATCTACGGCCTCGTCATCATCGGCATGTTGCTGGTCTATGGGCGCGGCGCGCGCGTGACGTCATGAGGGGGACGACAGGATGCTGATGGATTGCTTCGAGGTTCGCGACAAGCGGTTCACCCGCTACGCGATGGGCAACGTCCACATGGAGACGCTCTTCACCGGCTCGCGCTGGGCGGAGGGGCCGGCCTGGTTCGCGGCGGGCAAGTATCTCCTCTGGTCCGACATCCCGAACGACCGGATCCTGCGCTGGGACGCGACGGACGGCTCCGTCTCCACTTTCATGACGCCCTGCAGCAACCACAACGGCCACACCGTGGACCGTGAGGGGCGGCTGGTGAGCTGCGAGCATCGCGGCCGCCGGGTGAGCCGGATCGAGATCGACGGCTCGATCACCGCCCTTGCCACGCACTGGAAAGGCAAGCGCCTCAACTCCCCGAACGACGTGATCGTGAAGTCAGACGGCTCGATCTGGTTCACCGACCCGACCTACGGCATCGACGGCGAATACGAGGGCGACAAGGCCGAGAGCGAGATCGGCGGTTCCCATGTCTACCGGATCGACCCGAAGACCGGCGAGGTCGACGCGGTGGCGACCGATTTCGTGAAGCCGAACGGCCTCGCCTTCTCGCCGGACGAAAGCATCCTCTACGTCGCCGACACCGGCGCCACCCATGTCGAGGACGGGCCGCGGCACATCCGCGCCTTCAAGGTGAAGGACGGCAGGAAGCTGAAGGGCGGCGAGGTCTTCGCCACGTGCGAGTTCGGGCTCTTCGACGGGTTCCGGCTCGACGAGGACGGCAACATCTGGACCTCGGCCGGCGACGGCGTCCACTGCATCACCCCGGAAGGCGAGCTGATCGGCAAGATCCTGACCGGAGAGGTGGTGGCCAATGTCGAGTTCGGCGGCCCGAAGCGGAACCGGCTCTTCATCTGCGCCACGACCACGCTCCGCTCGGTCTATCTCGGCGTGAAGGCGGCCCGGAGACCCTGAGGCCGCCCCTGACAAGGGAGGCGTGCATGACCGACCATGTGATCCGCAACGCGATGGTCTGGACCGGCGGGCCCGGGACCGAGCCGAAGGACGTGGTGATCCGCGGCGAGCGGATCGCGGCGGTCGGCCCGCGGGGCGTCGCGGCGGAGGGCGCGGCGGAGATCGACGGAACCGGCCTCACCCTCATGCCCGGGATGGTGGAGGGCCATTGCCACCCCTCCTTCACCGGCATCGGCGAGCCGCCGGAGCTTGGCCGCGTCTCGCCGGAGGAGCACATGCTCCTCACCGCGCAGAACCTGAAGCTGCTGCTCGACCACGGCTTCACCTCGATCTTCGAGGCCGCCTCGGCGAAGCCGCTGCTCGGCGTCACGGCGCGAAACGCGATCGAGAGCGGGCTGATCCTCGGGCCCCGGATGCGCGCCGGCAGCCCCGAGGTGACGACGACCGCCGGCCTCGGCGACGAGCGCAAGCGCCACATCCACCAGGAAAGCTTCGGCCTCGTCGCCGACGGGCCGGACGAGATGCGCCGCGTCGCCCGCGAATGCGTGCGGGACGGGGTCGACAACCTCAAGATCAACATCTCGGGCGACGAGTTCGTCTCTCACGCCCGCGCCGAGATCACCCCGCTCGAGGATGACGAGCTCGCCGCCTTCGTGAAGGTCGCGCGGGCCTTCGGCAAGACGGTGGCGGCGCACGCCCGCTCCTCCCGATCGGTGAAGATGGCGGTGCGCCACGGCGTCGACTGCATCTACCATTGCGACTTCGCCGACGAGGAGGCGCTCGACATGCTGGAGAGCGTGAAGGATCGGAGCTTCGTCGGCCCGGCCTTCGGCCTCGTCCACAACTGCACCAGGGAAGGCGAGGTCGCCGGCATCACGCCCGAGGTCTGCGCCCAGCTCGATCTCTATCGGAAGTTCGACGCCTGCTGCGCCACCTACCACGAGATCAGGAGGCGCGGCATCCGCGTGGTGATCGGCGGCGACTATGGCTTCGCCGTCACCCCGATGGGCCAGAACGCGCGGGATATCGAGCATTTCGTCCGCTATTTCGGCTATTCGCCGGTCGAGGCGCTCCGCTGCGCCACCGAGGTCGGCGCCGAGCTGATGGGGCTCGAGGCGGGCAGGGTCGCCGAGGGGCTGCTGGCCGATCTCCTCCTCGTGCGCGGAGACCCTACGAAGGACGTCTCGCTGCTCCAGCGCCGCGAGAACCTCGCGATGATCATGAAGGGCGGCGCGCTTCACAAGGCGCCGGGGGGCGCCGCGTCGCGGAAAGGGCTGATCGCGGCGGAGTAGGCGTCCGCTTCGGTTGCCGGGCGCACTTCCTCACGCAATAGTTAAGATGCGACGGGGGCGCGCGTGCGATTCGACGGCGCGCCGACAGATCGCGAGGGAAAGGGATGGCATGAGGGATCTCGTTTCGGCGGTGGCGCGCCTCACGGCGGCCGTCTCCGCCCTGGAGGCTTCGCTCGCCGCGGAACGCGCCGCGGCGGCCGAAGCCTTGCAGGCGGCCGAAGCCGCCGCCTCGGCGCTGGCGGCGCGCGCGGAACAGGCGGAAGGCGCGCTGAAGGCGGCCGAGGCGGCGCGCGACGCGGCCTTCGGCGAGGTGCGCGCGCTCCGCGAGGCGCGGGAGGATGACGAAAAGCTCCGCGCCGAGGCGGCCGAGGCGCTCGACGCCGCGATCGGCGAGCTTCGCCTCATGAGCCGGTCGGCCGCCCATGGCTGACGTCACGGTAAAGGTCGGCGGGCGGAGCTACGTCGTCGGCTGCGGCGCCGGCGAGGAGCTGCGGGTGGCGGCGCTGGCGAAGCGGCTCGACACGGAGGCCGGCGCGCTGGCCGGCGGCGTTGCGGTGCCCGAGGCGCGCCTTCTCCTGATGACGGCGCTGGTCCTCGCCGACAAGCTCGACGAGGCGGAAGCGGCGCTGGCCGCCAGGCCGGAGCCGCAACCGGGCCTCTTCGACGCGGATGAGGCCGAGGCCGCCGTCGCCACGCTCGACGAGGCGACGCGCCGGATCGAGTCCCTCGCCGCCGGCGGCGACGACGATGGCGGCGACCCCGCCTTCGGCGAGGGCGGCCTCAGCCGCGCCGAACGCCGGGCGCTCCGCCGGACCGGCGGCGAGACCGGCGAATAACCCGCGCGGCGGCGCCTTTCGCCCGGGGCGGCGGCGCGCTATCTCTCTCGCAGGCGAGTTCTGTCCTTCCCGTGCCGGGGCGTGAATCCTGCCGGCCTTAAATCGTCTCGCGGGAGTCGGCTCTGCGATCGGCCGTGGCCTTTCGCACCTGGCGCCCACCTGGTCACCCAGGCTCGCGAGGATCACAACCCCGACGGTCGCGACGGGCTCGCCGCCTGAACTTCGAGGAAACGATGTACAAACTCTACGGATCGCCTACCTCACGCGCCGCCCGCATCATGTGGGCGCTGGAGGAGCTCGGTCAGCCCTACGAGATCGTGAAGGCCAAGGCGCACAGCCCCGAGGTCTTGGCGGTGAGCGCCATCGGCAAGGTGCCGGTGCTGACCGACGGCGATTTCGCCGTCACCGATTCGATGGCGATCATGCTCTACCTCGCCGACAAGCACGGCGCGCTGACCTTCCCGGTCGGCTCGCAGGAGCGGGCGCGGATGATGGCGCTGATCTTCTTCGCGCTCGACGAGATCGAGGGCGCGCTCTGGACCCTCGGCAAGCATGCCTTCAAGATGCTGCCGGAAGGCGTGCTTTGCGCCGAGGCGATCAAGCCGTCCTGCGTCTACGAGTTCGAGCGGGCGATGAAGACGCTGGAGACGCTGCTCGGCGACGGGCCGTTCGTGATGGGCGAGACCTTCACCGTCGCCGACATCCTCCTCGGCCATCTCGGCGGCTGGGCCAAGGCGATGGGCATGCCGACGCCGCCGGAGAAGGTGGCGGCCTATATGGAGCGCATCCGCGCGCGGCCGGGCTGGCAGGCGGTCGCGAAGGCGCGCGCCGCCGCGTGAGCGGCGCTCCCGCCATCCTGATCGAGATCGAGGCGGTCGCCGGCTCCACCCCGCGCGAGGCCGGCGCCGCGATGCTGGTCACGGCAACCGGCGAGACCGGCACGATCGGCGGCGGCGCGCTCGAATGGGCGGCGATCCGCCGGGCGCGGGAGATGCTGACCGTCGGCGAGGCGGAGGCGCGGATCGACCAGCCGCTCGGCCCGGAGATCGGACAGTGCTGCGGCGGCCGCGTCTCGCTCCGCCTGAGCAGGGCGGAGGCGGGCGCGCTGGCGGCGCGACCGGCCCCGCCCCGCCCCACGGTCTATCTCTTCGGGGCCGGCCATGTCGGCGCGGCGCTCGCCCGAAAC
>CALFYQ010000225.1 GCA_937952085.1 uncultured Paracoccaceae bacterium
AGTGAATTAGATCGACATATTGAAATAGAAAACTCCGCTCGCGCGACAGTCTTGCTGTCACGGTTCCTGCGATAAGCATCTAGGGAAGCTCGGTGGCGGCCGTTGGCTACCCCTCACCGCCCCCCCGCCACATCCACATTCGCCCCCGTCACATAGGAAGCCTTGTCCGACAGGAGCCAGAGCACCGCGTTGGCGGTCTCCTCGGCGGTTCCGGCGCGGCCCATCGGGAGGCTGGGGCCGACTTCGGCCACGCGGTCCGGCGAGCCGGCGTCGGCGTGGATTTCGGTGTCGATGATTCCGGGGCGGACGGCGTTCACCCGCACGTCGGGCGCGAGTTCGAGGGCGAGGCCGCGGATCAGCGTGTCCATCGCGCCCTTGGTCGCGGCGTAGTCGACATAGGAGAAGGCGCCGCCGAGCCGGGCGGCGGCGGAGGAGAGGATCACCAGCGCGCCGCCCTGGCCGCCGGCGGCGGGGGGCATGCGGCGCGCCGCCTCCCGCGCGGTGAGGAGGGCGCCGGTGACGTTCACGTCCACCACCTTGCGGATCCGCTCCGCGCTCATTTCGGCGAGGGTCATGGCGGGGGCGACGATGCCGGCGTTGGCGACGGCGCGGGTGACGGGGCCGAGCGTGGCGGCGAGGTCGAAGAGCGCGGCGATATGGGCTTCGTCGCGCGCGTCGCCCTTGAGGCGGGCCGTGGGGACGCCGAGGGCGGCGATCTCGGCCTCGGTCTTTTCCGCGGCGGCGTCGTTGGAGACGTAGGAGAAGCAGACCGGCCAGCCGCGCCGTGCGGCGCCGAGCGCGGTGGCGCGGCCGATGCCGCGGGCGCCTCCGGTGATGACGAGTACGGACATGGCGGGCTCCTTCGGTGACGCGGGGGAGGCTAGCGTGGCGGGCGCGGAGGGGGAAGGCGGGCGCGGGCTTGTGCGGTTGGAGAGACGGGTCCTTGCCCGATTTGTCCTGCGACAAATCGGGCTGCGGCCGCCTGCCCCCAGGCGGCCGCAAATGCGTCCGCCGCCCGATCTTGAGATGTCCGTCCAGGCGGCGGGCTTCTTCGGCCTTCGCTTTCGCTCTCGGTCGACGGACCCGGCGATCATCCGCCGGATGATCGCTTGTCGGGTCCGGGGGGAGGGCGGCGGGGGCGGCGCCTCGATCATTCGGGGAATGGCGCCGGGGTCTTGCGAAGGGCGGGGCGGGGCCGCCGCCTTGACTTCGCGGGGCGCCGCGGGGAAGGAGGCCGAAACTTCGGGAGGATCGGAAATGACCTGGGCGTTCGTGTTTCCGGGGCAGGGGGCGCAGGCGGTCGGCATGGGCAAGGCGCTGGCCGAGGCCTATCCGGCGGCGAAGGCGGTGTTCGAGGAGGCCGACGAGGCGCTGGGCGAGAAGCTCTCGGCGCTGATCTGGGAGGGGCCGATCGAGACGCTGACCCTCACCGCCAACGCGCAGCCGGCGCTGATGGCGACTTCGCTTGCGGCGCTCCGGGCGCTCGAGGCGGAGGGGGTTTCGGTGAACGACGCGGCCTTCGTCGCGGGGCATTCGCTCGGCGAATATTCGGCGCTGGCGGCGGCGGGGGCGTTCAGCGTCGGGCAGGCGGCGAAGCTCCTGAGGCTCCGCGGGACGGCGATGCAGGAGGCGACGCCGGTCGGCGTTGGCGCGATGGCGGCGCTCCTCGGCCTCGATTTCGCGGCGGCTTCGGCGGTGGCGGCGGAGGCGGCGGAGGGCGAGGTCTGCCAGGCGGCGAACGACAATGACCCGGCGCAGGTGGTGGTTTCGGGCCACCGCGCGGCGGTCGAGCGGGCGGTGGCGCTGGCCAAGGAGAGGGGCGCGAAGCGGGCGCTGATGCTGCCGGTCTCGGCCCCGTTCCATTGCGCGCTGATGGCGCCGGCGGCGGAGCGGATGCGGGAGGCGCTGGCGGGCGCCGAGATCAAGGCGCCGGCGGTTCCGGTCGTCGCCAATGTGCGGGCCGAGGCGGTCTCCGAGCCGGAGGCGATCCGCACGCTCCTCGTCGAGCAGGTGACAAGTTCCGTGCGCTGGCGCGAGAGCGTGGCGTGGATGGCCGGCCAAGGCGTGACCAACGCGGCCGAGATCGGCGCGGGCAAGGCGCTTTCGGGGATGATCCGGCGGATCGCCCCGGAGATTTCCTGCCTCGCCGTCGGCGGGCCGGAAGAGGCGAAGGCGGCGGCGGCGGCGATCCGGGGCGCCTGAGGCGGGGCGCCGCCACGGCGCCGCGCAACCGTCAGGCGATCATCGCGGAAACGTCGTAGACTCGCGGCATCAGCGCGGCGGTGCAGCCGTCGCGAAAGGAGCCGCCATGCCTCTCCCCCTCTCCCGCCGATTCTTCCTCGGGACCGCCGCCGCCGCGCTGGCGGCGCCCGGCCTCTCCCGCGCCGCCGCGCGGCCCGCGCTGACCCACGGCGTCCAGACCGGCGACGTGACGCCCGAAGGCGCGATGATCTGGGCCCGCGCCGACCGCGAGGCGGCGATGGAGGTGGAATGGTCCACCACCGAGCGCTTCGCGCTCGCCCGGAAGGCGCCGCTCCTGCCGCTGACGGCCGCGACCGGCTTCGCCGGCAAGATGATGCTGACCGGCCTCCCGGCGGACCAGACCGTCTTCTTCCGGGTGACGATGGTGGGGCTGACCGACGATTACGCCCGGTCGGAGCCGGTGGTCGGCCGCTTCCGCACGCCGCCCGCGACGGCGCGGGACGTGCGCTTCGTCTGGTCGGGCGATGTCGCGGGGCAGGGCTGGGGCATCGACGAGGCGCGGGGCGGCATGGTCGGCTGGCGCACGATGCTGGGCCGGCGGCCGGATTTCATGATTCATTCCGGCGACACCGTTTACGCCGATGGGCCGCTGAAGGCGGAGGTTGAGCTCAAGGACGGAACCCTCTGGAAGAACGTGATGACCGAGGAGAAATCCAAGGTCGCCGAGACGCTGGACGAGTATCGCGGCCAGTGGCTCTACAACCTCCTCGACGCCAACGTCCGGGCGTTCAACGCCGAGACGCCGGTAATGGCGCAGTGGGACGACCATGAGGTGACGAACAACTGGTTCCCCGGCCGCGTGCTGGAGGACGAGCGTTACCAGGTGCGGGACGTGAACCTTCTCGCCGCCCGCTCCGCCCGCGCCTTCCACGAGATGAACCCGACGCCGGTCCACGCCGCCGAGCCGAACCGGGTCTACCGGAAGGTGGCCTACGGGCCGCATCTCGACATCTTCTTCCTCGACATGCGGACCTATCGCGGCCCCAACGACGACAACCGGCAGGTGGAAGGCGCGGCCTTCCTCGGCGCAGAGCAGATGGCCTGGCTGCGGCGGGAGCTCGCCGCCTCGACGGCGACCTGGAAGGTGATCGCCTCCGACATGCCGCTCGGCCTCATCGTCTGGCACGATTTCGCCAACCGGAAGGGGTTCGAGAACGGCGCGAACGGCGACGGCCCGGCGCTCGGCCGCGAGGTGGAGATTTCCGAGCTTCTCTCCTTCATCAAGCACGCGAAGGTGATGAACACGGTCTGGCTGACGGCGGATGTCCATTACGCCGCCTCGCACCACTATTCGCCGGACCGGGCGCAGTTCCAGGACTTCGAACCGTTCTGGGAGTTCGTCTCCGGCCCGCTCCATGCCGGCACGTTCGGGCCGGGCGAGCTTGATGACACGTTCGGCCCCGAGGCGCGCTTCGTCATCGCGCCGAGCGCGGAGGAAGGGCAGAACCTGCCGCCCTCGATGGGCAAGCAGTTCTTCGGCCAGGTGGACATCGAGGGCGCGACCGGGCGGATGACCGTGCGACACGTCAACACCACGGACGAGGAGCTCTGGTCGATCACGCTCGACCCGGAGACGGCCTGAGCCGGAGGTCCGGCGCCGCTTCCGGGCGGCGCCGGCCTTTCCTGGGCGGTTTGCGCGGAGGCGCGCCGGGATTTGTGAGGGAACGCATGGAGCGGCGCGCGCGCTGCGGCTAGTCTGCCGCAATGATCCGGTTCCTTCTCGCCGCCTGTCTCGCCGCCGCCCCGCTGTCCGCAGGGGCGGAGATTTCGGTTCGCTGGGCGGAGGGGCGGCTGGCGCTGGAGAACCGGAGCCGCTGCGACGCGGGGCCGTTCGAGTTCATCCTGGATCTTCGGATCGCCAAGCCGCGGCTCCGCTTCGGCGCGCCGGCCTTCACCGCGGAGGAGGGCGCCGGCTGGATCGCGGCGACGACGCCGCCGGGCTCGGGCGCGATGGTGCTGACGGTGGCGCTTCGCGACCTGCCGGCGGGCGAGCGGATCGCCCTCGCGCTCGATGTCGAGGACGCGAAGGGCGCGCCGGCGGCGGCGCTTTCCGGCGCCGTGGCGGCGGTCGCCTTCGGCTATGAGCGGAGCGACGCGCCGCTCGACGCGGAGGGGGCGGCGACGCTGCGCGGGTTCGGGTGTTTGGGGTGAGGTTGGCTTAGTTCGCCGGCGCCCGCGGCGCCATGCGCGGAGGGGCGCGGCCGCCCCTGGGTGGGCGCCTGTGGGGGCCGGGATGCGCGCTTTATGGCGTCGCCCCGACCTCGGGCGGAGCCGCTTGTGACAGCCGGGGGGCGCCCGCCCGCGGGGAGGGGCGGACGCGGCCCGGGCTGGTCGCCCGGGCCGGGAGCGATGGACAGGGCGCGCCTTCGCCTAGCCAAGGGCGGCCGCGTCTCTTTTCCGGCTGCTCGTCCCTTGTCGGCCAGGTCAAGCGCGCGCCGCTCAGAGCGCCGCCTCGTAGATCGCCCGCGCCGCCTCCAGCGTCATCTCGCGCGGATTGTTCACGAGGAGGCGGGTCTGCTTCATCGCGTCCTCGGCGAGCATCGGCAGGTGGTTGTGGCTCACCCCCACCTCGCGGAGCGTCGACTGCATCCCGAGTTCGGGCCCGAGCCGCGCGAAGGCCTCGGCCATGCCGGCGGCGGGGTCTTTCGACCCGGCGAGGTCCGGGAAGGCGATGGGCGCGATCTCGTCATAGAGCGGCTTCGCCTCGGGCATGTTGAAGCGGAGCACATGCGGCAGGACGAGCGCATTCGAAAGCCCGTGCGGCACCTTGAAATGGCCGCCGAGCGGATAGGCCAGCGCATGGACCGCCGCCACCGGGGCGTTGGCGAAGGCCATGCCGGCCAGCATCGAGCCGAGCAGCATCGCGCCCCGCGCGGCGCGGTTTCCGGGCTCTGCGCAGGCGGTGCGGATGTTGGCGCCGAGCAGGCCGAGCGCCTGCCGCGCCAGCGCGTCCGACATCACGTTCTTCTTGTGCTTCGAGGTGTAGGCCTCGATGGCGTGGACCATGGCGTCGATCCCGGTCGCGGCGGTGACGGCGGCGGGGAGGCCGACGGTCAGCTCCGCGTCGAGCACCGCCCAGTCGGGGAAGAGCTGCGGCGCGACCACGCCCTTCTTTTCCGCCGCGCCGGTGGTGACGATGGAGATCGGCGTGACTTCGGAGCCTGTGCCGGCGGTGGTGGGCGCAAGGATCAGCGGCAGCCGCGCGCCCTTCGCCATGCCGACGCCATAGGCGCCGGAGATCTCCTGCGGCGACTTGACGAGGAGCGCCACCAGCTTCGCCGCGTCGAGCGAGGAGCCGCCGCCGACCGAGACGACGCCGTCCACCCGCTTCTCCCGCGCGAATTCGACGGCGCGGAGGATCATCGCCTCGGGCGGGTCGGCGACGACGTGGTCGATCAGGATGACGGCGATCCCGGCCGCCTCCAGCGAGGCCATCGCCTGGCTGGCGATGCCGGCGGCGAGGATGCCCTTGTCGGTGACGAAGGCGGCGCGGGTGACGCCGAGCTCCTTCGCCAGATCGCCGATCTTCCCCGTGGCGCCGACCTCGGAGAGGATGGCGGGGGTGGTGCGGAAGGTGAATTCGTACATCGGGCGCCTCCGGTTTCCACCCGTGATAGGTCGGGCCGCGCGCCGCTGGAAGCCCCGCGGGACGGTTTGGGCGTCATGGCGCCCCGCGGCGGCGTGTGAACGGGACCGGCCGACGGGCCGGCCGGGTCAACCGATCCTGGGCGCTTTCAGGATCTCGGCGGTCTTCGGCGCCGACCTGGACGACCGGTCCGGCGGCTCGCCGCTCACGCCGTCGAGCTTCAGGTAGAAGTCGGTCGCGCCGCCCTGGGCGCCGGCGAGCGCGGCTTCGTCAAGCTCGACGGCGCTCGCCTCGGTCGTGTCTTTCCTGGCCATGCGGGGCTCCTGATCCGGTTTCGTTCGGCGGCTCCTTCGGGGCGCGAAGCCGCCTCCATGATCGGGCCCGTTCGCTTCGGGCCGGGGACGGCCGCGTTTCCTGGCCGCCCGCCGGGGGACCATGCGGGAGGTTGCGCCGATCTCGACGTGAACAATCTCACCGCGCCGGCCGCGCGCCGGATATGCTTCAAGTATAAAATAATATTGCTTGCATCCCTCACCTGCGTTATCCCGAACGAAAATCGACAGGAGACGAGCCATGCTGAAGGCGGTGGACCACCACGGGCCGCAGACCCCGGAACAGGCGCGGGCGAAGCCGGCGGCCTTCGTCTGGGAGGACCCGTTCCTGCTCGACGACCAGCTCAGCGAAGACGAGCGGATGATCCGCGACGCGGCGCACGCCTATTGCCAGGACAAGCTGATGTCCCGCGTCACGGAGGCGAACCGCAAGGAGATATTCCATCGGGAGATCATGAACGAGATGGGGGAGCTCGGCCTTCTCGGCCCGACGATCCCCGAGGCCTATGGCGGCCCCGAGGTCTCCTACGTCTCCTACGGCCTCATCGCGCGGGAGGTGGAGCGGGTCGATTCCGGCTATCGCTCGGCGATGTCGGTGCAGTCCTCCCTCGTGATGCACCCGATCTTCGCCTATGGCGACGAGGCGCAGCGGAAGAAGTACCTGCCGAAGCTCGCCTCCGGCGAATGGGTCGGCTGCTTCGGCCTGACCGAGCCCGATCACGGCTCCGACCCGGGCGGCATGATCACCCGCGCGAAGAAGGTGGACGGGGGCTTCCTCGTCTCCGGCGCGAAGAACTGGATTTCGAACTCCCCGATCGCCGATGTCTTCGTCGTCTGGGCGAAGTCCGACGCGCATGACAACAAGATCAAGGGCTTCGTCCTCGAGAAGGGGATGAAGGGCCTCGCGGCGCCGAAGATCGAGGGCAAGTTCTCCCTCCGCGCCTCGATCACCGGCATGATCCAGATGGACGAGGTCTTCGTCCCCGACGAGAACCTGCTGCCGAACGTCTCCGGCCTCGCCGGCCCCTTCGGCTGCCTCAACCGGGCGCGCTACGGCATCGCCTGGGGCGCGATGGGGGCGGCGGAGTTCTGCTGGCATGCGGCGCGGCAATACACGCTCGACCGCAAGCAGTTCGGCCGGCCGCTCGCCGCCAACCAGCTGATCCAGAAGAAGCTCGCCGACATGCAGACCGAGATTTCGCTGGGGTTGCAAGGCTGCCTCCGGCTCGGCCGGCTGATGGACGAGCACCGCGCGCCCGCCGAGCTCATCTCGCTGATGAAGCGGAACAATTGCGGCAAGGCGCTGGATATAGCCCGGGTCGCGCGGGACATGCACGGCGGCAACGGCGTCTCCGACGAATACGGCGTGATCCGCCACGTGATGAACCTCGAGGCGGTGAACACCTATGAGGGGACGCACGACGTGCACGCGCTCATTCTCGGCCGGGCGCAGACGGGGCTGCAGGCGTTCAGCTGAGGCGGGGCGAGAGGGCGAAACCCTGCCGGTTCGAGCCGGCCGGATCGCCGTGACGCGCGCGCCGCTCGCGCCTTGGCCCGTGCGACCAGCACGGGCCGCGACCGACCCATCCCGGGGTCGGGCGCCCTCCGCCGCATCAAGACGCGCAACCCGAGTTCGGGGCGGCGCCATGAAGCACGGCCGCTCGACCGATCCGGGCGCCCTCCCTGGGTCGGTCGCGCCCCTCAGCGAGCCAAACGGGGCGAGCAGACGCCACCACGCCGACTTTGCGCCAGCCCCGCCGCCCCCTACGCCTTCGGCGCGATCTCGTAGCCCTTGTCGTGGGAGGGGATCGCGCCGTGGCCGTTGACGTAGAGCTCCATCGTCACCGTGTGCCGGCCGGGGGCGAAATGGCAGCCGCCATGGACGCCGACGCGGGGGAAGCGGAAGCGGAAACCGGCGTCATGGGTGCGCCGTTTCAGCTCCGACTCGGCCTCGACGCGGAACTCGGTGAAGCTGCCGGAACCGTCCCAGCTCCGTTCGTAGCTGACGAATTCGAGGGCGAGGCTGCCGTCCTCGCGGAGCAATTCGGGGAATTCGCGCTCCGCGACGGCGCGCAACATGTCCCGCTCCAGCCTTCCGATGTCCACGCCGGGCCTTCCAAACGCCACTCGCCCAATCCCGGGGGGCGCCCCTAACCGAACCAAAGCTCCCCGGACCGGCAGGCTAGCCGGAATCCGGCCTTCGCGGAACCGGCGAAGCGTGAGCAATCAGCGCATCTTCGGCAGCGTCGCGGCGCGCGCCGAGCAGTCCCGCCGCGTATCCGGGGCGCAGGCGCGGGGTTCGAGATCCCGGGTCAGGCAGATGCGGACCTCGGCGAGGTAGCCGTCGGCGCAGGTGACGGTGACGCCGTCAGGCGCGAAGCCGGGATTGGCTTCGAGGAAGGCCTCCTCGACCACCTTCGGCGGCGCCGACACGTCCTCCCGGAGCCGGCGGAAGACATCGGGGCGGACGACGCGCGCCCAGGCGGCGCGGGCCTTGTCGAAATAGCCTGCGGCGGAAAGCCCGGCGCAGCGGCCGTGCTTGCGCCATTGATAGGCGGCGAGGCCGGAGGAGCCCATGATGGGGACCATCGCCTCCGTCTCCCGCCGCGACGGGTCTCGCTCCGTCGTCCGGCAATATTCCGGCCAGCCCGTTTCGTATTGCGGCCAGAGCCCGTGCAGCGTGAAGCCGTAATCGTGGCGCGGGTCGCACTGGTCGGCGCGGCGGGCGTCGCCTTCCCGCGCGCACCAGGAGGCGTTCCAGGAGAGCGCGAGGACGTAATAGTCGAAGACGCCGGGGCGATCTTCGGCGCGGCCGCCCGAGGCGGCGAGCAGAAGGGCGAGGAAGGGGGCGAATCTCAGCATTCTCGTTCCGTCTTTAACTCCGCCGCGGTCTCGTCTATATAGCCGCGCAACTCCCCTCGATCACCGATCGACGCTCCGGCGCCCGGTTTTCGGACCGCGGAGAGGATTTGTCCGAAGGAGCAGAAACATGACCGATCTTCCCCTCCTGCCCAAGGCCACCGCCGTCTGGCTCGTGGACAACACCTCGCTCACCTTCGACCAGATCGCCGACTTCACCGGCATGCACGAGCTCGAGGTCGCCGGCATCGCGGACGGGGAGGTCGCCATCGGCATCAAGGGGCTCGATCCGGTGATGCGCGGCCAGCTCACCCGCGAGGAGATCGAGCGCTGCGAGAAGAACCCGGCGCTGCGCCTCAAGCTCCTGAAGAAGAAGCTGGCGCCCGACCAGAAGCGGAAGGCGCCGCGCTACACCCCGCTTTCGAAGCGGCAGGACCGGCCGGCGGCGATCGCCTGGCTGGTGCGCTATCACCCGGAGCTGGCGGACAGCCAGATCGCCAAGCTGGTCGGCACCACCAAGCCGACCATCGCCTCGGTGCGCGACAAGTCCCACTGGAACATGCCGAACATCCGCCCGGTCGACCCGGTGGCGCTCGGCCTCTGCAAGCAGATGGAGCTGGACGAGGCGGTGCGGAAGGCGAGCGCCAAGCGCGCCAAGGACGAGGCCGGCGCGATGACGGACGAGGAGAAGAAGGTTCTCATGTCCACCGAGGCGAGTCTCGGCGCCCATGTCGAGCCGCCGCGGCCGTCGAAGAGCTTTGGCGGGATCGAGAACTTCTCGATTCTCGGCGACGCGCGCGAGGGCGACGAGGAGGAAGCGGGCGGCTCGACGCTGGTCGACGCCGACAGCCTCTTCAACCTGCCGGAGCGCAAGGGCGAGGACGACGAGGAGAAGTGAGCCGGAACGCGGCGCCCCGCCTGGCGCCGGGCCGGATGCGGGCCGCCCGATGGGGCGGCCCGTTTCGTTTCAGGCGAAGATGAAGTCGGTCTCGTCGAGATCGGCGAGTTCGAGCCGCGAGATGCGGATGACGTCGCCGCCGCCGAGGTCGATCTCGACGCTGTCGCCCGCCTCGGTCGCGACGATGTCGGCGAAGCTGGCGATCCCGGCCACGCCGAAGGCGGAGACATCGATCAGGTCCAGCCCGTCCTGGAAGCCGTTGACGCGGTCGATCTCGCCATCGACGCCGAAGACGAGAACGTCGGCGCCGCCGCCGCCGAAATAGCGGTCCGAGCCTTCGCCGCCGTCGATCGTGTCGTCGCCGCCGCCGCCCATCAGGCGGTCCTCGTCGGCGCCGCCGAGGAGCACGTCGTTGCCGGCGTTGCCGATCACCCGGTCGCGGCCCGCGCCGCCATCGAGCGTGTCGTCGTCGCGGCCGCCGATCAGCCGATCGTCGCCGTCGCCGCCGGTCAGCTCGTCCTCGCCGTTCTGGCCGATCAGGCGATCGTTGCCGTCGCCGCCGTCCATCGTGTCGTCGCCCTGGCCGCCGAAGAGGCGATCCCGGCCGGCGCCGCCGTCGAGGCTGTCGTCGCCGCCCTGGCCGGCGAGCCGGTCGTTGCCGTCGTCGCCGGAGAGGTCGTCGTCGCCGCCGCGGCCGAAGAGCCGGTCGCGGCCGCCGCCGCCATCGAGCGAATCGTCGCCGCCCTGGCCGCGCATCCGGTCGTCGTCGTCGTCGCCGCCGAAGCGCCGGCCGCCGCCATTGCCATTGCCATTGCCGTTCCCGTTGCCGGGGCCGTCATCGTCATCGTCGTCGTCGTCGTCGTCGTCCCCGCCCGCGGCGGCGACGGCGGCTTCGAGGCGGGCGCGATCCTCGTCGGTCGCCTCGCGCTCGATCACGGTGCGGCCGGTTTCGTCCTTCCGCTCGTAGCGGTCGCCGTCGATCTCCTCCTCGGCGCCGCCGACATATTCGACCTCGATCTCGTCGCCATCCGATTCGGCCTCGGCGACCTGCGCGTCGATCGCGCCGAGCGCCGCCTCGAGCGCCGCCGCCTCGGCCGCGAAGCGGTCGAAATCATCCTGAGTGGCGATCCTCGCTTCGACCAGAGCGCCGTTGAGGCGCTGCGTGTAGACGTCTCCGCGGATCGATTCGAGGGTTCCATCATCGGAGAGAAGAGAGAGCGAATCTCCGAAGATATCTGCTGCGATCACGGCCATGCGGCGGTTTCCTCATGCTTCCTGTCAGGTTGACCACAACCCGAGATAGCAGGTCTGGCGCCAAGTTGGGGCGAAATGATGGTGCAGCGGGGCTTAACCTTGGCTCAGGCGGCCCAGTGGATCTCCGCCGCGCGGGCGGCGCGGAGCACGGCGCCGACCGGGGCGCGGGCCGGGTCGGGCTCGGCCAGCGCCCGCTCCAGCGCGACGCGCTTCGCCGGCCCGCGGATCAGCAGGCGAAGCCGCCCTGAGCCGGCGAGGGCGGGCAGGGTGAGGGTGAGGCGCGGCTCCGGCGCGCCGGGCGCGCGGATCGCCATGACCGGCGGCGCGGCGGGGGAGAGCGCCGCACCGAGCGCCTCGGCGCCGGGGAAGAGCGAGGCGCAGTGCATGTCCTCCCCCATGCCGATCGCCGCGGAATCGAGCGGCAGGTTCGGGGCGAGCTGGAGCGAGAGGCGCGCCGCG
>CALFYQ010000226.1 GCA_937952085.1 uncultured Paracoccaceae bacterium
TGAAGCGCCGCGCGCCGCCGTGAAGGAGCCCGATGTCCACCATCGCTGAAATCCCCTATGTCGGCTGGGTGATCCCGTTCCTGGTCGTGCTCGGCGTCGTCGTCTTCGTACACGAATACGGGCACTACATCGTCGGCCGCTGGGTCGGCATCCGGGCCGAGGTCTTCTCCATCGGCTTCGGCCCCGAACTCGCCGCCTGGACCGACAAGCGCGGCATGCGCTGGCGGATCGGCGCGCTGCCGCTCGGCGGCTATGTGCGCTTCAAGGGCGACATGAACGCCGCCTCGACCACGCCCGACGCGCGCGCGCTCGCCGGCATGAGCGAGAACGAGCGCCACGGCGCCTTCCACCTCGCCCCGGTCTGGAAACGGGCGGCGACCGTCTTCGCCGGGCCGGCGGCGAACTTCATCCTCTCGATCCTCGTCTTCGCCGCCTTCGCGATGGCGGCGGGACGGGAGATCGACGAGCCGACCATCGGCCAGATCCGGGCCGACGCCGGGGCCGAGCTTGGCCTTCGGGCCGGCGACAGGGTGATCGCGGTGGACGGCGTCCACGTCGAGAGCTTTTCCGAGCTTCTCGCCGAGCTAGCGCGCGTCGACGGCCGGCCGGTCGAGGCGCTGATCAACCGCGGCGCGGGGGAGGAGACGGTCTCCGTCCTCTACAACCGCCCGGCGCGGGTCGACGAGGTGATCCCCGGCGGCGCGGCGGCCGAGGCGGGGCTGGAGGCCGGCGACGTGATCGAGGCGGTGGACGGCGAGATCGTCCCCAATTTCGACACCCTGCGCGAGATCGTCGCGGCCTCCGGCGGCCGCAGCCTCACGCTCGACGTGACGCGCGGCGAGGCGCGGCTGACGCTGAGCCTGACGCCGCAGATGGTGGACATGGAGGGGCCCGATGGCGAGCGCGAGCGCCGCGCGATGATCGGCGTCCGCAACGCCTCCTTCGGCGGCATCGAGCCGGTGACGGAGGCGGCCTCGCCGATCGAGGCGCTGCATTACGGCGCGCTCCGCACCTGGTCGATCGTCACCGGAACCCTCGGATATCTCCACGACATCGTCCTCGGCCACGCGGATTCGAGCCAGCTCGGCGGGCCGATCCAGATCGCCAAGGTCTCGGGCCAGGCGGCGGAGCAGGGGCTGTCCGCCTTCGCGACGATGATCGCGCTCATCTCCACCTCCATCGGGCTCATCAACCTTTTCCCGATCCCGGTGCTGGACGGCGGGCACCTGGTGTTCTACGCGCTCGAGGCGCTTCGCGGGAAACCGCTCCGGCCCCGGTGGCAAGAGATCGGAAATGGAGTAGGCTTCGCGATGATAATGCTGCTAATGGTCTTCGCGACCTACAATGACCTGTTGCGGTTCTGAAGCGGCGGGCGGGGCGAGCGGGCGATGAGGCGTCGGATGACGAGGCTCCTTCGAGCGGTGCGAATGCTGCTGGCGACGGCGGTCCTCTGGGCCGCGGCAGGCGCCGCTGCGGCGCAGACCGCGCCGGGCGCGGTGCAGGCGGGGGCGCGGGTCACCGAGATCGTCGTGATCGGCAACCAGCGCATCGAGCCGGTGACGGTCGCCTCCTACCTCGCGCTGAAGGTCGGCGACCCGATCACCGAGGTCGCGCTCAACCAGTCGGTCCGGCAGCTCTTCGACACCGGCCTCTTCAAGGACGCGGCGGTGGCCGCCGATGGCGGGCGGCTGATCGTGCAGGTCGCCGAGAACCCCTCGATCAACCGAATCAATTTCGAGGGCAACGACCTCATCACCGACGAGCAGATGCTCTCGATCATCTCCTCGCGCCCGCGCCGGCCCTTCACCCGGGCGCAGGCCGAGGCGGACGCGCAGGCGCTGATCGACAATTACCGCGCCACCGGCCGCTACGGCGCCGAGGTCGAGCCCTTCATCATCGAGTTGCCGGACAACCGCGTCGATCTCGTCTTCGAGATCGTCGAGGGCGAGGTGACCGAGGTCTACCGCATCGATTTCGTCGGCAACACGGTGTTCTCGGACAGCCGGCTCCGCGGCGTGATCGACACCTCGGAATCCGGCCTTCTCGGCTTCCTGCTTTCGGCCGACGTCTATGACCCGGACCGGCTCGAATTCGACAAGCAGCTCCTCCGCCGCTACTACCTCAGCCAGGGCTACGCCGACTTCACGGTGCTCTCGGCGGTGGCCGAACTCGCGCCCGACCGGGGCGGCTTCTACATCACCTTCACCGTCGAGGAGGGCGAGCTCTACACATTCGGCGAGACCGATGTGCGGACCTCGGACCCGAAGCTCGACCCGGAGCAGTTCCGGGCGCTGATCCCCGAAGGACTGACCGGGCAGACCTATGACGCCTCGCTGGTCGAGGACATCATCAAGGAGATGATCTTCCTCGCCGGCCAGCAGGGCTTCGCCTTCATGGACGTGCGCCCGCTCGCCCGCCGCAACGAGGCGGAGCGGACCATCGATGTCGGCTTCGAGCTGGTCGAGGGCCCGCGCGTCTATGTCGAGCGGATCGACATCGAGGGCAACGACTCGACGCTCGACCGCGTGATCCGGCGTCAGTTCGACATCGTCGAAGGCGACGCCTTCAACGCCCGCGCGGTGGAGCGCGCCCGCGGCAAGATCCGCGCGCTCGGCTTCTTCTCCGATGTCGACGTGAAGACCGAACGCGGCAGCACCGACGACCGCGCCGTGGTGAAGGTGAACGTCACCGAGCAGTCCACCGGCTCGATCAACTTCGGCGTCGGTTTCTCCTCCGCGCAGGGCCCGTCCGGCGAGGTCTCGATCCAGGAGGCGAACTTCCTCGGCCGCGGCCAGTTCGCCCGCGCCCGCGTCCGCGTCTCCGGCGACAGCCAGGTCTTCGACTTCACCTTCGAGGAGCCGGCCTTCCTCGACCGGGATCTGCGCGCCGGCCTGAACGTCTTCTACCGGGACGAGGACCTGAACGACGAAAGCTCCTTCGAGCTTACCTCGATCGGCTTCATTCCCTCGCTCACCTTCCCGGTGAGCGAGCCCGGGCGGCTGCGGCTCTTCTACGAGATTTCGGACGACAACATCCGGGATTTCGGCGACAACGTCTCGCCGCTGATCCAGGTGGACAAGGGCAGCCAGACCACCTCGGCGGTCGGCTATCGCTACACGCACGACCTGCGTAACGACCCGATCGAGCCGACCGAAGGGTACTTCCTCTCCTTCCAGCAGACCTTCGCCGGCCTCGGCGGCGGGGCGCAGTATGTCCGCTCCATCGCCAGCGCGAAGACCTGGACCTCGTTCCTCGGCGACGACGTGGTCGCCAGCCTCGAGGTCGAGGGCGGCGCGATCTACAGCTTCGGCGGCGATCTCAAGGTCAACGACCGGTTCTTCCTCGGCGGCGACAGCTTCCGCGGCTTCGCGTTCGGCGGCGTCGGCCCGCGGGACCGTTCGCTCGGCGCGAATGCGGAGCGGCGCGACGACGCGCTCGGCGGCAACTTCTACGCCATCGCGCGGGCCGAGGTCTCCTTCCCGATCGGCCTTCCGGAGGAGCTTGGCTTCTACGGCGGCCTCTTCGCCGATGTCGGCACGCTGTGGGAGCTGGACAATACGCAGGCGCTCGATCTCGACCCGAACAGCGCCTCGAACGGCCTCCTGATTTCGGTGGACGATTCCGCCGCGCTCCGCGCTGCGGTCGGCGCCTCCATCTTCTGGGATTCGGGCTTCGGCCCGCTCCGTCTCAACTTTGCCGTTCCGGTGAAGAAGCAGTCGGGCGACGACACCGAGTTCTTCCGCCTGACGGTCGGCACGCGGTTCTGATGGGTCGGCTCCTGCGAGCCGCGCTTCTCGCCGTCGTTCTGCCGACCGCCGCCGGCCTGCCGGCGGCGGCGCAGGAGCGTCCGTCGATCCTGATCGTGGACCGTGAGCGGGCGCTTCGCGACAGCGCGCCGGCGGCCCGCCTCGCCGAGGCCACGCGGCAGGAGCGGCTGACGCTCCGGGCCGAGCTCGACGCGCTCCGCGACGCGCTGGAGGCCGAGGAGGCGGAGATCGCCGCAATGCGGGACGTCGCCTCCAAGGAGGCGTTCGACGCGCGCGTTCGCGCCTTCGACCAGCGGGTGCGGGAAGCGCGGCGCGACAGCGCGGCGAAGGGCGAGGCGCTGGAAAACCGTCTCGCCGCCGCGCGGCGCGATCTGGCGGCGCAACTCGGCCCCGTGCTGGAGGCGCTCCTCGCGGAGCACGACGCGCTTCTCATCATCGACGCCGGCGCCGCGCTCGCCGCGCGCGCTGGCGCGGACGTGACGGACGAGGCGATCCGCCGGTTCAACGAGAGCGCGCAGCTTCCGGAGGGCTTCGGAAGCGCCGCGAAAGACGAGTGATGCGCCCCTCCGGCTTGACCGATTCGTTCGGGGCGCTATGAGGGGTGGGCCCGAACCACAAGAGCTGCGGGAATGGACGGAAACGCTGCCGATTTGAGACACGCGGACGTCGAGCGCATCAAGCGCATGATCCCGCACCGCTATCCTTTCCTGCTCATCGACGCGGTAAAGGACATACGGGTCAACGAGAGCGCGGTGGGCGTGAAGAACGTCACCTTCAACGAGCCGCATTTCCAGGGCCACTTCCCCGAAAAGCCGGTTATGCCGGGCGTGCTGATCGTCGAGGCGATGGCGCAGACCGCCGGGGTGCTGGTGGTCGAGACGCTGGGGATGATCGACCAGGGCCTCCTCGTCTACTTCATGACGCTGGACAAGACCCGGTTCCGCCGCATCGTCGAGCCGGGCGACCGGCTGGAGCTTCACGTGAAGATCCTTCGCGGCCGCGGCAAGATCTGGAAGTTCTGGGGCGAGGCGAAGGTCGACGGCGACCTCGCCGCCGAGGCGGAGTTCGCCGCCATGATCATCACGCCGGACGACGAGAAGCGGCGCTAGGGCCCGCTTCAGCCGTCCGGACGCAGCTCTCGCCGAAGCGTGTCGATCAGCGCTTCGGCGTCGCCCGCGCCGAACTTCGGCAGATCCTCGCAGACGCGATACCAGGGCGATTGCGTGTCGGCGCAGATGTGACGGGTGTCGCGCGCCTCGGCCGGCCGGTCGAGCGTCCCGACGGTGACGTTGGTCAGCCAGTCGTCCTCCGCCCGAAGCGCCTGCCATACGATGCGCGAACCGCAGTCCGGGCAGAAGCCGCGCTTTCCGTCCGGCGAGGACTGGCAGTATCTCGGTTCGCCCGAGAGATGGCGAAGTGTCCCGGCCCGGATCGGCACGGTGATCTCGGCGGGCTGCCCGGTGCTCGGCTGGCGGATGGTGCAATGGCAGATATTGCCGTTGTCGAGAAATACCTCCGCCTCGTAGCGGATCGCGCCGCAGAGGCAGCCGCCCATCGCCTTCGTCGCGTCATGCGCCACGGTGATCTCCTGCCCGCCAAGGAAAAACCCCGCCCCGTGAGGGGAGGGGTTGGTTCGTCCCGGGGCCGGCGGCTCAGCGCGTTTCGACGTCGGTGTAGTCCCGGGTCATGGCGCCGGTGTAGAGCTGCCGCGGGCGGCCGATCTTCTGCACCGGATCCTCGATCATCTCCTTCCACTGGGAGATCCAGCCGACGGTGCGCGCGAGCGCGAAGATCGGCGTGAACATCGAGGTCGGGAAGCCCATCGCGTCGAGGATGACGCCCGAGTAGAAGTCGACGTTCGGGTAGAGCTTCTTCTCGATGAAGTAGTCGTCCTCGAGCGCGATCTTCTCCAGTTCCTTGGCGACCTGGAGCGCCGGGTTGTTGGTGACGCCGAGCAGGCCGAGCACCTCGTCGGCGCTCTCCTTCATCACCTTCGCCCGCGGGTCGAAGTTCTTGTAGACGCGGTGGCCGAAGCCCATCAGGCGGAACGGGTCCGACTTGTCCTTCGCCTTCTTGATGTATTCCGGGATGCGGTCGACGGTGCCGATCTCGCGCAGCATCTCGAGGCAGGCCTGGTTGGCGCCGCCATGCGCCGGGCCCCAGAGGCAGGCGACGCCGGCCGCGATGCAGGCGAAGGGGTTCGCGCCCGAAGAGCCGGAGAGACGCACCGTCGACGTTGAGGCGTTCTGTTCGTGATCGGCGTGGAGCGTGAAGATCCGGTCCATCGCGCGGGCGAGGATCGGGTCGACCACATAGTCCTCGCAAGGCGTCGCGAAGCACATGTGGAGGAAGTTCGACGCATAGTCGAGGTCGTTCCGCGGATAGATGAACGGCTGGCCGATCGAATACTTGTAGGCCCAGGCGGCGATCGTCGGCAGCTTGGCGATCAGCCGGATCGTGGCGACCTCACGCTGCCAGGCGTCATTGATGTCGGTCGAGTCGTGATAGAAGGCCGACATCGCGCCGACCACGCCGCAGACCACCGCCATCGGGTGCGCGTCGCGGCGGAAGCCGCGGTAGAAGTTCACCATCTGCTCGTGGAGCATGGTGTGCCGCGTCACGCGGCCCTCGAAATCCTCGAGCTGCTGGGCGGTCGGCAACTCTCCGTAGAGGAGGAGATAGCAGACCTCGAGATAGTGGCTCTTCTCGGCGAGCTGGTCGATCGGGTAGCCGCGATAGAGCAGTTCGCCCTTGTCGCCGTCGATGAAGGTGATGGTCGAGAAGCACGCCGCGGTCGAGGTGAAGCCAGGGTCGTAGGTGAACATCCCGGTCTTCTTGTAGAGCGAGCCGACATCGATCACGTCCGGGCCCATCGTGCCGGTGAGGACCGGCATCTCGCAGCTCTGGCCGTCCACGGTCAGCGTCGCGACGCGTTTGGTATCCGCCATACGTTCCCCCGTTCGCGGCCCCGGCCGCCTGGTGAGAGGGCGCGCCGGTCGGCGACGCCCGGAAATCGGGTCAGACCGGAAGGTCCGACAGACGGCCGAGGCATTCATCGCGCCCGAGGGTGACGAGGACGTCGAACACCCCGGGGGACTGGGCCCGACCCGTGAGAGCGGCGCGCAGGGGCTGGGCGACCTTGCCGAGTTTCAATCCCTCGGCCTCCGCGAAGGCGCGCACCTCAGCCTCCAGCGTTTCCGCTCGCCAATCGCTAACATCGGCAAGGCGGGGGGTCAATCTGGAGAGGAGCGCGCGGCCGGTTTCATCCAGCAATTTCGAGGCGTTCGCATCCGGGGAAAAGGGCCTGTCTCCAAGGATGTAGTGGGCGAGCTCCAGAAGCTCGACCAGGGTCTTCACCCGGGTCTTGAGGCCCGGCATCGCCTCCAGCAGCATCGCCCGCTTCTTCGGGTCCGTCACCGGCGCGCCGCGCTCCTCGGCGAGGGCGAGGGAAAGCTCGGCGAGCCGCCCGTCCTCCGCCTCGCGGATGTAGTGGCCGTTGAGGCTCTGGAGCCGGGTGAAGTCGAACCGCGCGGCGGAGCGGCCGACATCCTTGATGTCGAACCATTCGAGCGCCTGCTCGGTGGTGAAGATCTCCGTGTCGCCGCGGGACCAGCCGAGCCGGGCGAGATGGTTCCGGAGCGCCTCCGGCAGATAGCCCATGGCGCGGTATTCGTGCGCCCCGAGCGCGCCGTGCCGCTTCGAGAGCTTCGCGCCGTCCTCGCCGTGGATCAGCGGCACATGCGCCATCTCGGGCGTCGGCCAGCCGAGCGCGCGGTAGATCAGCGTCTGCCGCGCCGCGTTGGTCAGGTGGTCGTCGCCCCGGATGATGTGGGTGACGCCCATGTCGTGGTCGTCCACCACCACGGCGAAATTGTAGGTCGGCGTGCCGTCGGAGCGGAGGATGATCAGATCGTCCAGCGTCTCCGCCGGGATGCGGACCTCGCCCTGAACGAGATCGTCCACCTCGACGATCCCCTCCCGCGGCGCCCGGAGGCGGACGGCGTAGGGCGCGTCCGGCCAGTCCGCCGGCCCCCTGTCGCGCCAGGGCGAGAGGAAGAGGGGCGGCTTGCCGGCGGCGCGGGCCGCCTCGCGGAACGCCTCAATCTCCGCCGGGCTCGCATAGCAGCGATAGGCGCCGCCGGAGGCCAGCAGCGCCTCCGCCGCCTCCCGGTGCCGGTCGACGCGGGAGAACTGGCTGATCGCCTCGCCATCCCATTCGAGGCCGAGCCAGCGGAGCCCGTCGAAGATCGCCTCGGTCGCCTCCGGGGTGGAGCGGGCGCGGTCGGTGTCCTCGATCCGGAGCAGGAACCTGCCGCCCCGGCCCCGCGCATAGAGCCAGTTGAAGAGCGCGGTGCGGGCGCCGCCGATATGCAGATAACCGGTCGGCGACGGCGCGAAACGGGTCACGACGGGGCGGTCGGCGGAGGCGGCGCTTGCGGGCATCCTGTTCATCTTCCGGTTGAATTCGGTGGCGTCCGGCGGGCGGCGCCTTTATGGCTTCGAGGCGGCGCCGCGGCAAGGCGCGCGACCTTGGGGGGGCGGGATGGGGCGGCTGGGCGCGCTCTGGCGCGCGGAGGCGCCGGCCTTCCCGCTCTGGGCGCCGGTCTTTCTCGGCCTCGGAATCCAGCTCTGGTTCATGGCGCCCGTCGAGCCGGCGCCGGTCGCGCATCTCGCGCTCGTCGCCGGCTTCGGCGCGGCGGCCCTGGCCTTTCGCCGCGCCGTCGGGCGGCGGCCGCTTCTCTGGGCGGCGCTCGGCCTCGTCGTCCTCGGCGTCTCCGTCGCCGGGCTCCGGGCGCGGATCGTCGCCGCGCCGGTTCTGGCGGCGAGCGTGGACGCGACGGTGGAGGGCGTGATCCGCGAGATCTCGCAAACCGCGTCCGGCCGGCCGCGCGTTCTTCTCGACGACGTCTTTCTCTTCGGCTCCGGGCCGGGCGAGACGCCGGCCCGCGTGCGCGTGGCGCTCCGCAAGGCGGCCGATCTCGAAGGGTTGGCGCCGGGAATGCGCGTCTCGATCTTCGCCCGGCTCGGGCCGCCGGCGGGGCCGGTGGAGCCGGGCGGGTTCGATTTCCGCCGCATGGCCTGGTTCGACGGGCTCGGCGCGGTCGGCTTCGCGCGGAGCGCGCCGGCGGCGCTGGAGGCCGGCGCCGCCGGGCCCTGGCGCCGCGCCGCGCTGGCGCTCGCCGCGCTGCGGGTGCGGATCGCCGAAGGATTCCGGGCCGCCCTGCCGGGGGAGCGCGGCGCCTTCGCGGCGGCGGTGACGGTCGGCGAGCGCTACGGCGTGCCGAAGGAGGCGAACGAGGCGCTGAGGGCCGCCAACCTCGCGCACCTTCTGGCGATCTCGGGCCTCCACATGGGCCTCGTCACCGGCCTCGTCTTCAGCGCGGCGCGGCTGCTCCTCGCCGCCATCCCCTGGACGGCGGCGCATTGGCGGACGAAGCGGATCGCGGCGATCGTCGCCCTCGTCGCGGCGACGGGCTACCTCTTCCTCTCCGGCGCCGAAGTGGCCACGCAGCGAAGCTGGATCATGGTCGCCGTCGCGCTCACGGCGGTGCTGCTGGACCGGCCGGCGATCACCCTCCGCGCCCTCGCCGCGGCGGCGGCGCTGATCCTGCTGGTCGCGCCCGAAAGCCTCCTCTCGGTCGGCTTCCAGATGTCCTTCGCGGCGACGGCGGCGATCGTCGCCGGGTTCGAGAAGGCGCGGGGCGCGCGCTTGGCCGAGCGGGCGGAACGGGCCGGTCGGGCGCGGCCGGTGATCCTCTGGCTCGCCGCGCTGGCGGCGACGAGCCTTCTCGCGGGGCTCGCCACGGCGCCCTATTCGGCGTTCCACTTCAACCGGATGGCCAATTACGGGCTGATCGCCAACCTCGCCGCGGTGCCGGCGATGGGGTTCTGGGTCGCGCCCTTCGGGCTTCTCGCCGCGCTCCTTGCGCCGTTCGGGCTCGAAGGCTGGGCGGTGGAGGCGATGGGGGCGGGGATCGGCGCGATCCTTCGCGTCGCGCGCTTCGTCGCCGGGCTCGACGGGGCGACGAGCGCGGTCGCCGCGGCGCCGCCGGCCGCGCTCTGGCTCGTCACCTTCGGCGGGCTCTGCCTCTGCCTCGGCCGGGCGCTCCTGCCGCCCGTCGGGGCCCTCCTCGCCGCGCTCGGCGTCGCGCTCTTCCTCGCCGGCGCGCACCGGCCGGCGCTCCTCGTCGCGCCAGACGCGAAGCTTCTCGGCGCGCTGGGGACGGAGGGCCGGGCGCTCGACCGGAGGAGCGGCGAGGGCTTCGCCGCCCGCTCCTGGCTCCAAAGTGACGGCGACGAGGCGGACCAGAAGGAGGCCGCCGCCCGGCCGGGCCTCGAACGCGGGCCGCTCGGCCCCGTGGCCCCGCTCGCGAACGGCTGGCGCGTCGCCGTGGTGACGGAGGAACGGCCCTGCGCCGCCGAGCTCGCCGCGCTCTGTGATGAACGAACGCTCGTTCTCACCTTGCGTAATTTCGATGCCGGAGGCGGCGCTTGCCGCCATCTCTCCGGCCCGGCGCTCCGCGCCGCCGGCGCGCTGGCCATCGACCCGTCCGGCGCCGGGCTCCGCGTCACCACCGCCGCGGAGGCGGCGGGGGACCGGTTCTGGACCCGCGCGGGCGGCGATGCGGGCGAGGACTAGCCCTCTCGGCCGCGCTCCGCCCGCTCGAAGAACGCCGCCAGCCGCGCCGCCACCGCTTCGGGGTCATCGACCGGGGAGAGATGGCCGGCGCCGGCGATCTCCGCCAGTTCGGCCTCGGGCTGGAGCTTCGCCAGCTCCGCAAGGATCGCCTTGGCGGAGCCCTGCGTGCGGGAGCCCTGCATCAGCATCACCGGGCAGGCGATGGCGGCGAGCGCCTCGCGGGTGATCTGGCCCTTCGGCCAGGCGCCGACCATGTCGAAATCGTCCGCCAGGAAGGAGAGCGAGCGGGCGATCGAATCCTGCGCCGCCTTCGGCATCCGGCCGAACTGCCCGGGCTGGCCCCAGGCCTCCATGAAATCCCGCGCGCCGTCGTGGAAGCGGCCCTCGCGGCAGGCTTCGTAGACCGGCGCCATCACGCGGGCGTTCTCCTCCACCTCGGCCCCGCCCTCTTCGGCGAGGAGGTGGAAATAGACCGGCTCGATCAGCGTCAGCGAGCGGGCGAGGTCGGGGCGCTTCGCCGCGACCCGGCCCATCACCGCGCCGCCGAGCGAGAGGCCGACGAGATGCGCCGGCCCGCCGCCCGCGAGCGCCGCCACGCCCTCGACAAAGCCGACCGCCTCATGCTGGAGCGAGATCGAACGGTCCCCGCGGCCGGACTTGCCGTGGCCGGGCATGTCCACCGAAATGCAGCGCCAACGGCCGGCGAGCCGGCACATCACGCCCTTCCAGAGCCCGGCGAAGGCGAGCGAGCAATGCGCGAAGAGCGCGCGCGGCGCCTCCTCCGGGCCCCATTCCAGCACGCCGACGGGAACGCCGCCGACCTCCACCGCGCGGTAGACGGGCTCCATCAGATCTTCCCCGCGAGATGGTCGTCGAGATGGTCGAGCCGGTCCTGGCCCCAGAACTTCTGGCCCGTCTCGGCGACGATGTAGAAGGGCGCGCCGAAGACGCCTCGTTCGATCGCCTCGTCGGTCAGCGGGCCGATCCGGGCCGCCGCGGCCTCATGGTCGAGCGCGGCCGGGTCGAAGCCGGCGGCGCGAAGGCAGAGCTCCACCACCTCGGGGTCGGCGATGTTCTTCTCCTCGGCCCAGCAGGCGGCGAGGAGGCGGCGCGAGAGGAGGCCCACATCGCCGCCGCCGGCCGCATCGGCGGCGAGAATCGCCGAGACGGCGCGGGTCGGGTCGGTCGGCCAGTGTTTCGGGTGAAGCGTGATCGGCAGGCCCGCGCGCTTCGCGAGGCGCGGCAGTTCCTGAAGCCGATATTCCTGCCGCGACCAGTGCCGCTTGCCGACCGGCAGGCCGCCGGCCTCCGACATCGCCCGGCCGAGATCGATGGCCTTCCAGGCGATGGTCGCGCCGTGGCGCGCGGCGATCCGTTCGAGCCCGTCGCCGGCGAGATAGGCGAAGGGGGAGAGCGGGGTGAAATAGTAGTCGATATGCGGCATCGGAGCCTCCGGTCTGCGGCGGAGAGCCTTCCGGCAGGGCGGCGGGCTTTGCAAGCCCGCGCGGCGCCGTTATAGGCGCCGGCAGCGGGCCTGAGGCGAGGGACGGGACATGAAAGCCGAGACTGGCATCCGGATCCTCTCCGGCAATTCCAACCGGAAGTTCGCCGAAGCCGTGGCGCGCCGCATCTCGGTCTATCGCGGCGAGCCGGTGCGGCTGGCCGATGCGCGGGTCGAGCGGTTCAACGACGGCGAGATCTTTGTCGAGATCTTCGACAACGTGCGGAACGAGGAAGTCTTCCTCATCCAGTCGACCTCGCGGCCGGCGAACGACAACCTGATGGAACTCCTGATCATGACGGATGCGCTCCGCCGCGCCTCGGCGCGCCGGATCACCGCCGTCATGCCCTATTTCGGCTATGCGCGGCAGGACCGGAAGACCGCGGCGCGCACCCCGATCAGCGCGAAGCTGACCGCGAACCTCCTCACCGAGGCGGGGGTCGACCGGGTCCTGACGATGGATCTCCATGCCGGGCAGATCCAGGGCTTCTTCGACATTCCGGTGGACAACCTCTACGCCGCGCCGGTCTTCGCGCTCGATGTGAAGCACCATTTCGGCGACCTGTCGGATGTCGTCGTCGTCTCCCCCGATGTCGGCGGCGTCGGCCGGGCGCGGGAGCTGGCGAAGCGGATCGGCGTCGGCCTCGCCATCGTCGACAAGCGCCGCGCCGGGGCGGGCGAGATCGAATCGATGACCGTGATCGGCGAGGTTGCCGACAAGCGCGCGATCATCGTGGACGACATCTGCGACACCGCCGGCACGCTGGTGAAGGCGGCGGAGCTTCTGAAATCCGAGGGCGCGAAGGAAGTTCATGCCTACATCACCCACGGCGTCCTCTCCCACCCGGCGGTGGAGCGGATCGAGGGCTCGGTGATGAGCTCGCTCGTCATCACCGATTCGATCGAGGCGACGGACGCGGTGAAGGCGGCGAAGAACATCCGCGCCGTCTCGGTCGCGCCGCTCTTCGCGCAGGCGATGCTGAACGTCGCGGCTGGCAACTCGGTCTCCTCGCTCTTCCGCGAGGACATGCTCGCGCCGATCTACGAGGCCTTCTACCGGGTCGAATGAGGCGGCGATGGCTTGGCTCCTGCTCCTCCTGGCCGCGGTCTTCGAAATCGCCTTCGCGCTCTCGATGAAGGCCTCGGACGGGTTCACGAAGCTGGCGCCGACCGCGATCACCGTCGTCTCAATCGTCGGCGGGCTCTGGTTCCTCGGCCTCGCGATGAAGACGCTGCCGGTCAGCGTCGCCTACCCGGTCTGGGTCGGGCTCGGCGCGCTCGGCGCGGTGGGGCTCGGCGTGCTCCTCTTCGACGAGCCGATGACGCCGCTGAAGCTCCTCAGCGTCATCGCGATCGCCGCCGGGGTGGCCGGGCTGAAGATCGCCTCGGGCGCCTGACGGGCGGCCCAAGGGGCCTTCCCTCCGCCGCCGGCTACCGCCAATATACAACCGATGCGCGTGTGGAGGGCGTGATGCATATGATCGGCGAGGCCGCGCGCAGAAGCGGCGTGAACCCCGAAACCATCCGCTGGCTGGAGAAGGAGGGGGCGATTCCCCGCCCGCCGCGCGGCGCGGCCGGCCGCCGGCTCTATGGCGAGGGAGATGTGGCGCGGCTCCGCTTCCTCCGCCGGTTGCGCGAGCTCGGGTTGCCGATGGCGGAGGTGCTGGCGCTTCTCGACCTTCGCGCGGCGGCGACGCCGGCGGAGGAGGCCGCCGCGGTCGCCGCACGCGCCAAGGCCGCGGTGCGGAGCCGGCTGGCCGATCTCCTCGCGCTCAACGTCGCGCTCGACCGCTTCCTCGACGATTGCGCCGAGGGCGGCGCCGGCTGCCCGATGCTGGAGCCGCTCTTCGAGGAGCCCTCGCCGGCTTCGGAGGAGGCGGAGTAGGCGGGCGGGTTGCTTGTCGCCCGGCGACCCTTCGCGACGCGGCCAATGGCCGGCCAACCGCCATCTTTCCCGAACCAAGCGCAGCCGAATGGCGCGCGAAGGGCCGCGCCCGCCCGCGGGGAGGGGCGGGCGCGGCCCGTGCTGGCCACACGGGCCGGGATAGACGGACAAGCGCGCGTCCAATCGAGGCCGCGCCGACCGAGGCGAACGCGCGACCGCTCAATCTCGCCGGAAGTCGAGCTGCGCCTCAAACTGCGGGATCGTTGTGAAACGGCCGCTTCCACGCTATATTCAACGTGCGCCAAAGGGGCGCGAGAAGGGAAGGACAACGTTCCGTATGAACGGATGGACCCGGGTTCCATGCTGAACCCGCACATTTCGCCCGAAGCCGCGGCCCCGGCCGCGACCGAGGCGGGCGACGACCTCCTGAACCGCATTCTCGTGAAACTGGACGAAGACAAGGCCGAGGACATCATGTCCATCGACCTGCGCGGCAAGTCCGCGCTGGCCGATCACATGGTCATCGCCTCGGGCCGCTCGACGCGGCAGGTCTCCGCCCTCACCGAGCGGCTGGTCGAGACGCTGAAGCAGGAGATGGGCGTGATCGCGCGCGTCGAGGGGAAGGGCGCCGGCGACTGGGTGCTGGTC